>WREX01000070.1 GCA_009779115.1 Propionibacteriaceae bacterium | reverse complement strand
GCCCCGGCGTCGGGCCAGGGGGGCTATCCGGTGATCCTGGACAGCCCGGATTGTCCGGTGTTCGTGGCTGTTTCGGTGTCGGGTGTCGACCCCTCGGCGCCGACACCAGAATGGATGAAGCTCAGGTTGAAGGCCGTGGGAATCCGCTCCATCAGTTTGGCGGTGGACATCACCAATTACGTCATGATCGAATCCGGTCAGCCACTGCATGCCTATGACCAGGACAGCGTGCGCGGGCCGATCCGGGTGCGCAAGGCCAGGGCCTCAGAACGGATGACGACTTTGGACCATGTGGAACGAATCTTGTCTCCCGAGGACTTGCTCATCACGGACGATTCCGGCCCGATCGGGCTGGCTGGCGTGATGGGCGGGCTGACCACCGAGGTGACCGACACCACCACACGGATCTTGCTGGAAGCGGCCTGGTTCAACCCGGTCAGCGTCGGGCGGACCTACCGGCGCCACCACCTGGCTTCCGAGGCGTCGCGTCGTTTCGAACGCGGTGTCGACTGGGGAGTTGGGTACGCGGCGGCCCACCGTGCGGCCGAGTTGTTGAGGGATCTGGGGTCGGCCACCATCGACGATGCGGTCACCGTGTCGGGGAGCATTCCGGCGATGCCAGTGTGCGTACTGCCCGATCCCGGTCTGCCCTCGCGGATCCTCGGCGTGGACGTGCCCGTGGACAAGGCGGTCGAGATTTGGCAGGCCTCCGGCGTCCAGGTGAGCGAAGGCCCGGGTTCCGCGTGGACATTGACACCGCCGTCGTGGCGGCGCGATCTGGTGGATCCGTACGACTATATCGAAGAGGTCGGGCGCAAGATTGGTTTTCAGGTCATCCAGCCCCGGGTGCCGGTGGCTCCGGCGGGGAGGGGTTTGACCGCTCAGCAGAAGAAGCGCCGGGCCGTGGTCGAGGCTGTGGCCGGCGCCGGGTTCGTCGAAGTGATTCCGCTGCCGTTCATCTCGACCGGGGACGTGGACCGTCTGGCAGTCGGCGCAGAGGATCCGCGCCGTCGTTTTGTCCGGATCGCCAACCCGCTGTCCGAGGCTCAGGGCTATTTGCGAACCACGTTGCTGCCGGGGCTGTTTTCCGCAGTCAACCGCAATACCTCGCGCAGTCTAGATGATCTGGCCCTGTTCGAGTGCGGGTGTGTCTTCTTGTCCACTGATCGCGGGACTCAGCCCATGCCCGATGTCACCCGGCGTCCGAGTCCGGCTGAGATCGAGCAGTTGTACGCTGCCTTGCCCGATCAGCCCCGGCATCTGGCGGGGGTTGTGACCGGGGACTGGATTCCTGCCGGGCCCCAGGGTCCGGCCCAACCTGCGACCTGGGTCCATGCCGTTCACCTGGCCGAGATTGCGGCGGCTGCTGTGGGGGTGAGTCTGGTCCGGCGCGCGGACACCATGGCGCCCTGGCATCCTGGCCGGTGCGCCCAGCTGGGAGTCATGAGCGCGGGTGAGTTCGTGCCGGTCGGCTGGGCGGGGGAGATTCACCCTCGGGTCTGCCAGGATTGGGAACTCCCGGCGCGAACCTGTGCCGTGGAGATCGATCTCGACGCCCTGATTGAGCTGGCCCCGTCGTCGGGGCAGATTCAGCCCTTGTCACAGTACCCGGCGACCAAACAGGATGTGGCGGTGGTCGTCAGTACTCAGGTCAGCTCGGCTTCAGTGCAGGATGCCCTGCGCGAGGGGGCCGGTGAGTTGCTGGAGTCCATCGCCTTGTTCGATGTTTTCACTGGTGCCCAGATTGGCGAAGGCAAGAAGTCCCTGGCCTATCGGTTGGTGTTCCGGGCCGGGGATCGGACTCTGACCGAGGCGGAGGCGAGCCAGGCCAGAGACCAGGCCGTGGAGGAAGCTGCCCGGCGTACTGGGGCGATTATGCGCTCCTGAGGACGAGGCGAGACACCAGATGGAACCCACTCGATAGCGAACGGTGTCCGCTCCTGAAGGGTAATCGCTGATTTCGGATTCTTCGGGATATGAGACAATAAGTGCATATCTATTCGATATGTGGCATAGTTATTCGCATGACTATTTCAGTGGCCGTGGCGGGGTGCACCGGATACGCAGGCGGCGAAGTATTACGGGTGTTGTGCGGCCATCCAGAAGTGGAGGTCCGCACTGTGACGGCTCATACCAACGTGGGGGTGAGACTGGGCTCTGTCCAGCCTCCTCTGACGGCGTTGTCTGAGCTGACGGTCGTCGAAACGACGACTGAGAATTTGGAAGGACACGATGTTGTGTTCCTTGCTCTACCGCATGGGGCTTCGGCCGTGTGGGCGGAGAAACTGGGACCAGACGTGCTTGTCATCGACTGCGGGGCCGATTTTCGGCTCACATCCGCGGAGGACTGGCAGAAGTTCTACGGCGGCAACCATGCGGGCACCTGGCCCTACGGCCTGCCCGAACTGCCTGGCCAACGCGAGATCCTGGCCGAAGCGAAGCGCATCGCGGTTCCAGGATGCTATCCGACCGGGGTGACCCTGGCGCTGGCTCCGGCTGTCGCGACCGATCTGACCGATGCTCACGATATCGTCGTCGTGGCGGCGTCGGGCACATCGGGGGCGGGAAAGGCTGCCAAACCCCACCTTCTCGGCTCGGAAGTCATGGGGTCGGTCAGCGCATATTCCGTGGGAGGGACACACCGTCACATCCCGGAGATCCTGCAAAATCTGAGGGCCTTGGGGGCGGAGGATCCGACGATGAGCTTCACTCCGCTGCTGGTGCCGATGCCGAGGGGAATTCTGTCCACCTGCACAGTCCCGTTGTTCCCAGACGTCGACGAACAACTGGTGCGCCGGGCCTATCAGGAGTTTTACACCGACGAGCCCTTCGTCAAGGTGCTGCCCGAGGGACAGTGGCCAGCCACGGCCTGGGTCTCGGGCTCCAACGATGTCCTGCTCCAAGTGTGCGTCGACGCCGGGACCAAGAGGCTGGTGGTCGTCTCAGCCATCGACAATTTGACCAAAGGTACGGCGGGCAATGCCGTGCAGTCGATGAATATCGCCCTGGGGCTGGCGGAGACCACAGGTTTGACCATGGCCGCGGTGGCGCCGTGACCGTTGCATGAACAAGGAGACAATGATGGCAATGTCGGTGAGGAAAGGCGGGAGTGTGAACGTACCAGGAGTCGATGTGACCCGAAGCGTGACCGCTGCTCGTGGTTTCCTGGCGTCCGGCGTCGCAGCCGGGGTCAAGAAGCCGGGCAAGAAGGACGTGGCCCTCGTGGTCAACCAGGGCCCGCAGTATGCAGCCGCGGCTGTCTTCACTTCGAACCGATTCCCCGCAGCTCCGGTGGAATGGTCGCGCCAGGCCATCGCCGACAACGTGCTGAAGGCCGTCGTCCTCAACTCCGGGGGCGCCAACGCCTGCACCGGGCAACCGGGCTTGGACGACAGCCGTCAGATGGCCCAACAGGTGGCGGACCACCTGTCGTGCCAGGCCCTGGATGTCGCTGTCTGCTCGACCGGTCTGATCGGGGTCAGGCTCCCGATGGAGGTGGTCTGCGCTGGCATCGACTCCGCCGCCCAGACCCTGACACCTGATGGTGACCGCGACGCCGCCGAGGCCATCATGACCACCGACACCGTCTCCAAGCAAGCCACCTATGTGTCGTCTCACGGATGGAGTGTGGGCGGGATGGCCAAGGGCGCCGGGATGCTGGCACCCGCGTTGGCCACGATGCTGGTCGTCATCACCACCGATGCCGTCCTGACCAGCGAGGAAGCGGACGCCATGCTGAGGGCTTCGACTCGTGTCACCTTCGACCGGGCCGATGCCGACGGATGCATGTCGACCAACGACACCGTCATCCTGATGGCCAGTGCAGCCAGCGGGGTGCGCCCAGGTGAGGAGTTCCAGGCGGGCCTGGACGCCGTCTGTGAGTCCCTGGCCCGGCAGTTGATCGCCGACGCCGAGGGGGCGGAACACTCCATCGCCGTCACAGTACGCTCAGCCGCGTCGCAGGATGACGCCTTGGAAGTGGCCCGGTCCATCGCGAGGTCGAACCTGTTCAAGTGCGCCATCGCGGGCAACGATCCGAACTGGGGCAGAGTCCTGGCCGCTGTGGGAACCACCCAGGCTCAGTTCGACCCCCGTCAGGTGGATGTCTCCTTCAACGGGGTCCCGGTCTTCATCCAAGGTGAACTCGGCGCGCCCCGGGAGCAGGTCGACCTGCGTCGGTTCGACGTGGTTGTCGACGTCGACCTTCATGCCGGCACCGATGAGGCGACCATCTGGACTAATGACCTGACACACGGCTACGTCTCAGAGAACGCGGATTATTCGTCATGAAACCTTCCAACCTCATCGCCAAGGCCGCTACTCTCGTCGAGGCCCTGCCCTGGATCGAGAAGTACACCGAACAGATCCTGGTCGTGAAGTATGGAGGCAACGCCATGATCGATGACCAACTGCAAAAGGCGTTCGCTGATGACATTGTCTTCTTGCGCCGGTGCGGGGTCAAGGTGGTCGTCGTCCATGGTGGTGGTCCGCAGATCACTGAGATGTTGGGACGCCTCGGCGTGGAGTCCAGTTTCGTCGGCGGGCGGCGAATCACCAGTCCGGAGGCGGTCGAAATCGTCCGCATGGTGCTGGTCGGCCAGGTCGGGCGCCGGATCGTCAACCTCATCAACAGCCATGGCCCCTTGGCCGTGGGCATGTCAGGTGAGGATGCCGGATTGTTCACCGCGATCAGGGCCAGCGTCGAGGTGGACGGCAACGACATGGATCTGGGCCTGGTGGGAGATGTCGACCAGGTCAACCCGGCAGCGATTCTCGACCTGATTGAAGCTGGTCGGATCCCTGTGGTCGCGACCGTTGCCCCCGATGAGGAGGGGACTGTTTACAACGTCAACGCCGACACGGCGGCCTCCGCCCTGGCGATCGCCCTGGGCGCCAAGGGATTGGTCATGCTCACCGACGTCGAAGGATTGTACGCCGACTGGCCTGAGCGCAAACACATCCTGCCGTTCATCAATCTCGAGGAACTGCGCGCCCTCCTGCCGACGCTGGGCTCGGGCATGCGCCCCAAGATGGAAGCCTGCGCCGAGGCGGTGATCGGCGGCGTCGACAGAGCGGCGGTCATCGATGGACGGGTCGAGCACGCCGTCCTCCTCGAACTGCTGACCGATCACGGCATTGGGACGATGGTGGTGAAATGACGACTCTCGACAGATATTCGTCGGTGATGATGAGCGCGTACGGGAAACCTCCCGTCGTACTGGTGAAAGGCGAAGGCGTCCACGTCTGGGATGACGCGGGCACGAGGTACCTCGACTGCTTGGCGGGTGTGGCCTGTGTGGGGCTGGGTCACTCCCATCCAGCGGTGGCCGAGACGATCAGTCGGCAGGCTCGTACCCTGGGCCATGTCTCCAACCTGTTCGCCACCACTGCCCAGATTGAGTTGGCCGAGCGGTTGTCCGGGTGGCTCGGCCACGGCACCAAGGTGTTCTTCACCAATTCGGGCAGCGAGTCCAACGAAGGCGCCTTCAAACTCACACGCTTGACAGGTCGGACAAAGATCGTTGCTGCCGAAGGTTCTTTTCACGGTCGTACGATGGGAGCGCTCGCGCTGACGTGGACCGAAAAGTACCGCCACCCGTTCGAGCCTCTTCCCGGTGAAGTGGTGTGGGTGCCGTACTCGGACGAAGCCGCGCTGGCCGAAGCTGTCGACGACTCCACGGCGGCCATCGTGCTCGAACCCATTCAGGGCGAGTCCGGTGTCCTCGTGCCGGACGACGGATATCTGGCGCGGGCCCGGGCCATCGCCGACGAGCATCATGCCCTGTTGTGGATGGACGAAGTGCAGACGGGGATGGGGCGTACAGGCGCCTGGTTCGCCCACACCCTCGAAGGGATCGTCCCCGATATCGTCACTCTCGCCAAAGCTCTCGGCAACGGTTTCCCCATCGGAGCCGTCCTGGCCACCGGGCGGGCGGCTGACTTCTTTCAGCCCGGATCCCATGGATCGACCTTCGGTGGCAATGCTCTGGCGGCCACGGTCGGGCTGACCGTGATCGACCAGATCGAGCCCCTTCTTGGGCAGGTGGCCGACATGGGCGCTTGGTTCGCCGAACAGCTGCGCTGCTTGCCAGGGGTGGTTGAGGTACGTGGCCGGGGCCTGATGCTGGGCGTGGGCCTTGAAGACCGGATCGCTGCCGGGATCGTCAAGGCCGGACTTGCCCATGGGGTCATTCTCAATGCTCCCCGCGACAATACAATACGGTTGATTCCCCCCTTGATCATCACCCAGGACGATGTCGCTCCTCTGCTCGAGGTGTGGCCGACATTAGTGAAGGAGGCCCACCGTGGCTGAGTCTCTGCCCATCACGCGAACCCAGCGCCAGGCTGCCATTTCAGAATTGATTGCCCAAGGCCTGGTCACTTCGCAATCCCAACTCAGGACGATGCTTGCCGACCAGGGGATGACCGTCACCCAGCCGACTCTGAGCAAGGATTTGGCTGAAATCGGGGCTATCCGGGTCAGAAGCGCGCAAGGCGGGTTGGTCTACACCTTGTCCGACGACACCGGCATCCCGGGGGCGACCCTGGACCGGATGTGTGCTGACATGCTGGTGTCGGCCCAAGCCAGTGCGAATCTCGTTGTTGTCCACACCCCGCCCGGAGGCGCTCAGTATCTCGCGACTGGTCTGGACCGAGCGGGGTGGGATTCCGTCCTCGGCTGTGTTGCCGGAGACGACACCGTGGTGATCGTCGCCCGCGATCACCACGCCAGTCAGCGAGTCGTCGCACAGTTGCTGTCGTTTGCCCGAGCCGAACGAGGAGAAGAATGACCCAAGGCCACTTGTGGGGAGGACGTTTCGCCACTGGACCCTCCCAGGTGATGTTCGCCCTCAGTCAGTCCACTCAGTTCGACTTCCGTCTCGCCCTGCTCGATCTGCAAGGATCGGCTGCCCATGCCAAGGCTCTCCATGCCGCCGGTTTGCTGACCGATGCTGAGGAGGGTGACCTTCTGGCGGGCCTCCAGCGTCTCGCCGACAACGTGCGGGCCGGTAGTTTTCTCCCCGAAGACACCGACGAGGATGTCCACGGGGCGCTGGAACGTGGCCTGACTGACATCCTCGGACCTGAGGTGGCCGGGCGGCTGCGGGCAGGCCGTTCGCGGAACGATCAGATCGCCACACTCATCCGCCTTTACCTGCGCGAGGCCCTGGACACCCTCCAATCCTTGGTCGTGGACCTCATCTCCGCCCTGGCCGTCCAGGCTGGGGACCATGTCGGCGCCATCATGCCCGGACGCACCCACATGCAACAGGCGCAGCCGATCCTGCTCAGTCACCATCTCCTGGCCCACGCCTGGCCCCTCGTCAGGGATCTCGAGCGCATTGACGGTCTGCGTGGGCGTTTGACCTTGTCCCCGTACGGATCTGCGGCCTTGGGCGGGAGCACCCTGGGCCTGGACCCATCTCTGGTGGCCCGGGAGCTGGGTTTCGACCGCAGTGTCCAGAACTCCATCGACGGCACGGCGTCACGCGACCTGGTGGCGGAGGCGGCGTACATCACCGCCCAGATCGGCGTGGACCTGTCCCGCCTGGGTGAGGACGTGATCTTCTGGTGCACCCAGGAGGCCGGATATGCCACCCTGGACGACGCCTGGTCGACTGGATCGTCGATCATGCCCCAGAAGAAGAACCCGGATGTCGCCGAGCTGGCCCGCGGGAAAGCGGGACGCCTGATCGGCAACCTCACCGGCCTGATGACGACCCTCAAGGGACTTCCTCTGGCCTACGACCGCGACTTGCAGGAGGACAAGGAGCCCATCTTCGACTCCGTGGATCAACTGACCATCCTTCTTCCCGCGATGACCGGCCTGGTCTCCACCCTGGTTTTCGACACCGACCGGCTGCAGGACCAAGCATCAGCTGGATTCTCCCTGGCCACCGACATGGCCGACTGGCTGGTCCGCCGCCATGTGCCCTTCGCCCAGGCCCACGAGATCGCCGGACAAGCAGTACGCCTGTGCGAGTCGCAGTCCATCGGCCTGGACCAGCTGACCGACGAGCAACTGGCCTCGATTTCCCCCGATCTGACTCCACAGGTACGTACCGTCTTAACTGTGCGCGGCGCCGTCGAGTCCCGCAATGGCCTAGGGGGTACCAGTACAGCACGTGTGAAAGAACAATTGGACGAACTGAACCAGGTCATGGAGGCGTACTCCCGGCCCAATGCCTGAAGGCGCCGATTCATGGCTGGTGTGCGCCCCCTCTAACTACTGTCAGACCGTGTGATGGCCCAACCGCCGTTGCGTGTCCGCGTCTATGATTCCGGTTCGGTAAGGTGGTGTCCCATGAGTGTGTTCGATGACCTGTCATGGCGGGGGCTGATCGCCCATTGCACCGATCCTCAAGCGCTGAAACAGGACCTGGATCATGGCAGTATCACCTTCTATGTGGGGTTCGATCCCAGCGCTCCCAGTCTTCACATGGGCAACCTCCTCCAACTGATCTTGGTACGCCGCCTCCAGGAGGCCGGACACCGCCCGATCCTGCTGGTCGGCGGGTCCACCGGTCTGATCGGTGACCCCAGGCAATCCTCAGAACGCAACCTCAACCCCATCGAACTCGTCCACGGCTGGCTGGAACGCATCCGTGACCAGGTCACTAGATTCGTCAGCTTCGAGGGGGACAATGCCGCGATCCTGGTCAACAACTACGACTGGACAGCCGGGATGGGAGTCCTGGAATTCCTCCGCGACATCGGCAAACACTTCTCCGTCAATCGGATGCTCGACCGGGAGGTCGTCAAGACCCGCCTCGAATCGGGCATCTCGTACACAGAATTCTCCTATGTCCTCCTCCAGTCGCTGGACTACCTGGAACTGCACAAGCGCTACGGGGCCACCCTCCAGACCGGCGGTTCCGACCAGTGGGGCAACATCACCGCCGGAGTGGAATTGATCCGCCGCGTGACCGGCGACCGGGCGCAGGCGCTGGCCACCCCGCTGGTCACCAAGGCCGACGGGACCAAGTACGGCAAGACGGAGTCGGGAACCTTGTGGCTGGACCCGGCGATGACTTCCCCGTACGCCTTCCACCAGTTTTTTCTCAACGCCGAAGACTCGATGGTCGGCGGCTATCTTCGATTGTTCACCCTCAGAAGCCATGAAGAGATCGAAGCGTTGGAGCGGCAGACAATCGACGCTCCACAACTGAGGGCGGCCCAGCGTGCCTTGGCCGACGACCTCACGGACCTGGTCCATTCTCCAGACCAGCGCCGGGCTGTCACGGCGGCTGCCGCAGCGGTCTTCGGGCGTGGCGATCTGGAGGGCCTGGACCCGGATGCCTTGTCAGCAGCAGTACGCGAACTGCCGTCGGTGGCGTGGTCGCGCCTGGACGGGCGTACTGTCATCGATGCTTTGGCCGAATCGGGGGTCTGCGCGTCGAAGTCGGCAGCCAGACGGACTGTCCAGGAGGGGGGAGCCTACCTCAACAACGACCGGATCGTCGATGCCGAGCGGGTACTGGGCGAGGACGACCTCGTGGCCGGCGCGGTCATCATCGTCCGCCGGGGGAAGAAGACCGTCGGCGCGGTACGCGTGGGGGAAGATGCCCAAGGACTGTAACGACTACGGATACAGCGATACAATCGTCTGGTACGAAAGGAAGGAGGAGTCATGGCACTCACCGATGCCGAGCGAAAGCTCTTGGCTGAACTCGAAGAGACGCTGACTGCTCAAGATCCTAAGTTCGCCAGCAAACTGGCCCAGCCTCATCATCGCATCCATCCCGCCAAAGCTGTCGGGGGCGTCGTGGGGTTCCTCGTCGGGCTGGTCGCGCTGATCGTGGGGATGAGTTCCTATTGGTGGATCTCCGTGGTGGGATTCGTCGTCATGCTCGTTTCGGCCATCCTGGTCATGTCCGCCTGGTCGACGATGACCGGCGAAGGGAAGTCGAAGTCCTCCTCTGCTCCCACGGCACAGCCCAAAGAAGGGTTCATGTCCCGCCTGGAGAAGCGCTGGCAAGACCGCCAGGATCAGTGATCCACTCCGCCTCGTGACACCGGGTTCGACCGGTCTTCTTGCTTGCTCGCAGTCATGTAGGCACACTGACGTGTCGGTCAGCTGGTCGTCTGCCAGCATCGGCACACATCTGATCTGAGTCTCGGCCTCTCCGCCCCTTCTGCGACGCCGAGTGATTGTGCGGGATCGCTGCCCGACCGTACTGTTCCCCCACCTCATCCCACCACCCTGATTCACTCGGCGTTGTGTGCTCCGTTCTGCCTGAAATCAAGAATTTTATCCCATGAAGTGGGGGAAAGTGGGGTGTAAATAGCATATAGTGGGGGATAGTCCCTATAGTTGGGGGAAGAGAGAACTGCACACCAGCAGTCGGAATTCAGATGAGGTGAAGATGCGAGGGACCTGGACGCCCAAGCTCGATGAGAAATCACGCCTCACCCTGCCCGCGAAGTACCGGACGGAACTGACCGAAGAGGTGACAGTGGTGTGCGAGCAGGAACGTTGTCTCTCGGTGTATTCCAAGGAAGTCCTGGACGCGATGATGGAGCCGGTCAACACCGCCCCGTCGACCCTGCGCAATGTCAGGGAATACCAGCGCTGGACTCAATACCGCGCGGAGGACGCCAACCCGGACCGGCAGGGCCGGATCACCATCACAGCTTCTCAACGTTCGTGGGCCGGTCTAGACCGCGACGTCTTCGTGATCGGGGCGGG
>WREX01000069.1 GCA_009779115.1 Propionibacteriaceae bacterium | reverse complement strand
GGTGGGCAGTGTGATCACGTTGACGGTGAATGGCACTCAAGTGTGGACGTGGACAGACAACTACGCTTCTGCCCCGCGCAATGTCTTGGCGTCTGGCCCGGTTGGCTGGTCGACGATCGGCGCAACCGCGACAATCAACAACTTCACCGTGACGTCGTTGGCTCAAGACCAGACCCTCACCTCGGCATCGATCAGCCCGATCAAGACTCCGGTTGCCGGACTCTATCCGCAGGGGCTCTACAAGTCCAACCGGGGGCTCTACACCGAGACTTTGGTGTGGTCTCCCGCGATTGCCACGACCTTCGCCACGAACACCGTCTACACGGTGACAGACACTCTCACACCCGTGAGCCCGTCAACGAAGTTCTCGGGTGTGACCAAGGCCCAGATCAGCGGTTTGCCGACCAGTGGTGTGACATCCACCGCAGTGAGTTCTTCGGGGAACAATTGTGTCGTCACGATCGTCTTCCAGGCCACTGGCAGCACGGCTGCCATCTTCAACCCGGCGACCACCGTCCCGATCTTCTCCGATGATTTCAACGGCACCTCGCTGGACATGAGCAAGTGGATGTATCCGGACAATCAGGGACGCCAAGGCCGCAGTGCCTGGGATTCCAGCCAGGTGTCCCTGGACGGCAACGGTCATCTCGTCTTAGGCATCACGAAAGATCCCAGCGCTGCCAAGACCTACTATCCTTCCGGAATCGATCCTCTGACCGGTACGGCGCTGGACACCAACAACTTCGTCAGGACTGGCGCGGTGCAGACGAGAGGGAAGTTCGAGAACACGTATGGATACTATGTGGCGAGCATCAAGTTCCCTCAGATCAGCGGTACGTGGGGTGGGTTCTGGTTGATGAACGACAGTGTCTATGGAACCGGTGACGAAGGTGTGGATGGCACCGAGATCGATGTTCTGGAGACCATCGGGAACGATGTCAACAATGGGTCCGACACAGCCTTGAACTGGAACGGTTATCAGGACGACCACCGAGTGGTCATGCAGAAATACACGACCACTGACTATCCCACGCCGATCTTCGACGGGCAGTACCACACGATCGCGGTTGACTGGGCGCCAGATCACTACACCTTCTCCATCGATGGAAAGGTGATGTGGCAGACCAATGGCTCCGACATCCGCGACGCCACCCATGGCGATTCCCCTGGGATCAATCAGAACCCGTTGTACATGATCCTGTCGGCTGAAGGCGCCGCATACACCGGCGCGTTACCGGCTGGATTCACCCATGGCGAGATGGATGTGGATTACGTGAAGGTCTACGACCGCCCGCCCACGTCATAAACCCGACCCTGGGATGGGCGTTGGCCACCCAGCGTGGCCCGGATTACTCTGGTCGCATTGATCGCCGGATGCACCGATCGTTCGTTTCTGGGGCGATCGGTACATCCGTTTTTCTTGGGAACAACCCACCAGGGACAATCCAAACGGTCACCGGATATCGGGGCGCCTTGGTCTAGACTGGCACAGTGCCTGAACTTTCAGAACTGACGTCACCGGAGGACCTCACACAGTTGTCAGAAGCGGAACTGGACGACCTCGGCGCGCAAATCAGGCAGTTCCTCATCGAGAAAGTCTCCGCCACCGGTGGTCATCTGGGACCCAACCTCGGAGTCGTCGAAGTGACCATGGCTATCCACCGGGTCTTCCAGTCTCCTTTCGATCCGATCTTGTACGACACCGGGCACATCTCGTACGTCCACAAGATCCTCACAGGACGCCAGGACAAGTTCGACACTTTGCGCCAGGCTGGTGGTCTGTCCGGGTACCCCAACAGGGCGGAGTCGAAGCACGATTGGGTGGAGAACTCCCATGCCTCTTCTGCGCTGTCATGGGGGACGGGAATAGCGGAGGCCTTTCGACTCCAGGGCAATCCCCACTGGGTCGTGGTGGTCGTGGGCGACGGGGCTCTGACCGGTGGCATGGCCTGGGAGGCGCTGAACAACATCGCCGTCCAGAAAGATTTGCGCCTGGTGATTGTCGTCAACGACAATGGACGTTCCTATACTCCAACAGTGGGCGGCTTGGCGGAGCACCTGGCGGGCTTCCGTACTGACCGGCGTTATGACGCGACGCTGGACGTGGTCAAGACGGTGGTTCAGAAGGCCCCTTTGGTCGGCAAGCCCGCCTATGACGTGCTGCATGGCGTCAAAGTTGGCTTGAAAGACATCTTGGCTCCGCAGGGGCTGTTCGCAGATCTCGGCCTGAAATACCTGGGGCCGGTCGCTGGTCATGACCGGGTCGCCGTCGAGAAGGCCCTGACCCGGGCCAAGGGCTATGAAGGACCTGTCATCGTCCACTGTCTGACCCAGAAGGGGTACGGATTTTCCGCTGCCGAGCAGAACGATGAAGACCGTTTCCACGCTGTCGACGGCTTCAACCTGGAGACCGGGCAGGCCCAGCATGAAACCACGGGGACGACCTTCACCACGGTCTTCGCCGACGAGATCCTCCGCCTGGCGGATCAGGATCCTGATCTGGTCGCCGTCAGCGCTGCCATGATCAACCCCGTGGGGCTGGGACCCATGGCAGCCGCCCACCCCGACCGGGTCTTCGATGTCGGCATCGCCGAACAACATGCGGTTGTCAGCGCTGCCGGGATGGCGATGGCCGGGCTGCATCCAGTGGTCGCCATCTACGCCACTTTCATGAACCGGGGTTTCGACCAGGTGTTGATGGACGTGGGCCTGCATTCCATGCCGGTGACTTTTGTCTTGGACCGCGCCGGCATCACCGGGCCCGACGGGGCCACTCACCACGGGATATGGGACTTGTCGGTCTTCGCAGATGTCCCCGGGATCCGTGTCGCGGCTCCCAGGGATGAACCCACCTTGCGTCGGGTACTGGCCGAGGCGGTGGCGGAGCGGGACTACCCCACGGTGGTCCGCTTCCCCAAGGGAGAAGTCCCTGAGCCTCAGCCAGCGATCCGCCAGGAGTCCTTGGTCGACATTCTGGTGGAGGATCCGGATCCTGTGGTCGCGATCATCGGGTACGGTCCGATGGCCCAAGTGGCGGTCCAGGCGGCCACGGTTCTCCACGAACAGGGGATCGCCGCCACGGCTGTCGATCCCGTGTGGGCTCTCCCAGTGACCCCCGAACTGGTCGCGATGACCTCCGCTTGTCAGGTGGTGGTCACGATCGAGGACGGAATCGACGCCGGTGGTGTCGGGGAGAAGGTGGAAGTCGCCTTGGTTGACGCTGGCAGCCACGCCACGGTCGTGAGGTGTGCTGTTCCGACACGCTTCATTCCCCATGGGTCACGAGCATCGATCCTTGCCAGCCTGGGTTTCACAGCGCCAGCTATCGTGGAAAAGGTACGGACGGCACTGGACGCTCGATGACGTGCCAGTCTCTGGCTCCACCACCGGGGCAACGCAGTGGTCAGGATTGCTGCGTCAGAGCTTCTGCGATCACCGGAACCGTGAGTTCTCGTTGCCACGACCGTACTCCCAAGTCCGCCAGCTGGTGGTCCACACTGGCCTCCTGCGTGCCCTGGAGATCCCACAGCAATGCGCGTAAAGGCTGCGGAGCGATGAGGTTCTCCACGGGGAGGTGGTGGGACTCGGCGAGGGCCACCACTGCTGGGCGCACGGCTTCCCAGCGTTTGGCGGCCTGGGGGTTTTTGCGCGACCACACATTGGGAGCGGGCGGGTCATGACGAGGCGCCTTCACAGACGGAAGCTGGTCTTGCGCCATGCCCTTGACCGTGCTGACAGCATCGACGAAGGCGTCCATGTGCTCTGGGTCGACGCGGTGCCTCCAGTCCGTGCGCATATGGGTGATCAGTGAGGCTGGAATGCCGTCATCGACAACCCGGGCGGCCAAGGCGCTGATCGCCCGGTCGTTGACGATGCGGTGGGGAGCCAGATCGGTGGTCTGGGCGATGCTCTCCCGGACGAGGCACAACTGTCGGACCACACCCAACCCCCGGCGGGTGTGGACCATATGGATGTTCGCAGTTCTTCTCCACGGATCGGGTCTGGGCGGTGCGGGAGGAGCGCTGAGAACGAACTCACATTCTTGGCGGGCCCAGTCACGCTTGCCGGCTTCGTCGAGTTCCTTCTCCACGGCAGCCGCCAACTCGATCAAGTACTCCACGTCTGCTGCCGCGTAGGACAACCAGTCGGCTGGGAGAGGCCGTTCGGACCAGTCGGAGTTGGCGTGATCTTTCGCCAGAGTGATCCCCAGAACGTCCGCCACCAAGGGTCCGAGGCCGACTTTTTCGCGTCCCAAGAGCCGTGCCGACAGTTCGGTGTCGAACAGTCGCAGGGGATTCAGGCCACATTCCCGCAAGCAAGGCAGATCCTGACTGGCTGCGTGGAGGATCCATTCCTTGTCCTTCACAGCAGTGTCCAGGGCGGCGAAACTGTCAGGACTGATGCCGGTGGGATCGAGCAAAATGACTCCGGTGGCCGATGTCTTGAGCTGAATGAGATAGGCCCTCTGCGAGTAGCGGAATCCACACGCACGCTCGGTGTCAACCGCCAGGCGACCAGTGGCCGCAGTCAGTGCCGGCAAGATTGATTGAAGGGCCTGGTCGGTCGCGATGACGTCAGGCGGCTCCGCCAGCGATACCTGGCCGGCTTCTACGCTCATCGGGACGAGGCCGCCCTGACGGCCAGGGGGATGACTGTGTCGTGGGTGGGGGGGATGCCGGCGATGTCGCACAGGAGCGTCTGCCAGGCCTGAAGGTGGACGGTGAGGCTGTCGTCAGCGTCGAGGTGTGGGGTCCACGAGGCGCGGATCTCGATCTGTGACTGGGATTCTTCTCGCTGCTTGGAACCGAAAGGTGTCGACGACGTGACGGTGATCGTCCCACACTCGTGGCTGTAGTGCGCCCCCCGGGTCTTCAGAGCCTCAATCAGCCAGGACCATCCGACATCAGCCAGGAAGGGATCGTGAACCATCTCGGCGGTGACATCCGCCTGAGCAAAAGTGACGCAACGAAATTGTCCTCCCCAAGACTCGTCGCCATTGGGGTCATGGAGCAAAATCAACCGGCCTGAACCAACATCGAGGGAGTCGACGACGATTTCCGCGTCGATGGCCGCCGCATAAGGGGCGATGTGTGTCGGTGGTTCGAGTTCTGAAACCTCGATCCGGGGATCCCACTGGAAAGAACTGAGATCATGCACAGCGGAAGCGAAGGGGAGTGGAAGAATTCCGATGTGATGTGATGTGGTCACCACCTCACCTTAGCCATGCGGCTTCAGGGGGCCACGACGGCACGCCGGGCGAAGCGCGATACACCTGTGGGACAGGTGATCGGTCTGCAATCGGTGGTGGCACAATGAAGACTTATGGCGAACAAGAAATCTCAAACCACTGATGGCAACGATCTGCGCTCCCTCCTGAGGGCCAAGGCGAATGTCGCAATGACCGACCTCGACCCGGGGGCGACTCCGGGTTTCCCGGGCACAAGTAAGGCTGATGTCGCGGATCTGACCGCCGAATTGGCACCCGTCCTGTCCGATTGGCAGGAGAGGCTGTACGCGGAGAACAAGGAGCCCGACACCCCCCAGCGCAGCATCCTGGTCGTTCTGCAGGGTCTGGACACCTCGGGCAAGGGCGGCATCATCCGCCATGTTTTTGGCTTGGTCGATCCCCAAGGTCTGAAGATCCATGCCTTCAAGCAACCGACTCCAGAAGAGTTGTCTCATGACTTCTTGTGGCGAATTCGTCAGCAGTTGCCCTCCCCTGGGATGATTGGCATCTTCGATAGATCCCAGTACGAGGATGTCCTGGTCGTACGCGTCAATGAACTGGTCGAGCCTGCCGTGTGGCAACAAAGGTACGACCTGATCAATGACTTCGAGGCTTCTTTGACGGCGTCTGGGACGACAATCATTAAGTGTTTCTTGAACATGAGCCCTGACGAGCAGAAACGGCGTCTCTTGGAACGGCTGGAGAACCCGACGAAGTACTGGAAGTTCTCGCACGGGGATGTGGAGGTACGCGGTCGTTGGGATGACTATATGGTGGCTTATCAGGATGTCCTCAACCGCTGCAACACCGATGTCGCGCCATGGTACGTGATTCCGTCGGATCGCAAATGGTACCGCAACTGGGCGGTGGCTACGCTGCTGCTGGAACATCTCGAAGGCATGAACCCGCAGTGGCCTCAGGCAGAGTTCGTCGTGGAGGACGAGATCGCCGCAGTGAAGAATTCTCTGCCCCAACGCTGATCCACCCATTTCATGGCTCTGGCACAGTACCTCTCGCGATAAGAAGAATCCCTCAGCCTGAGAAGGATTCTTTTAGCATTCATGTTCGTCTCGCCGAACCGCGAGCGGCGCCATCCGGCCTGACCCACCACCTGAACTAATTAAGTACGCAAAAATAGCTGGAATTTCCGACGTGGTGATTCGGTCAAATGAGGCTCAGCCGTGGAGCACAGACACCTGCATTGAGGAGTAAGTGTCACCGGTTTCCTCTTCGTCGGCCAGCAGGTCCATGGCAGCGAACGCGTACCGGGCCAGGATCAAATCCAGCACCGCGTCGTCGACTCCGATGGGTGCGCTGACTGCGATGGCGCCGTGTCTGAGGGCCAACCGTGCCTGGGCTTCGAAGTCCTTGTCGGGGGCCAGACAGAAGGAACCAACCGCAACGTGGCGGCGTCCTTGGGAGTTAAGAGACTCGATGGCGGCTGCCACATTCGGGGACGAGCCGTCGGATGTCGCCAGGACACAGGGAAGCTTGTGATGGGCTCCCCACTGGCGGGCACGCCGGGCCAGCATCCCAGAACCGCGGATGTCGGAGGGGCCCTCAGCGGATAACACGAGTCCGTCAATTTCAGTGGCATGAGCGGTCCACAAGGCAGAACGCAAGCGCTCATCCAGGGGCCGCAGCAGACAGGCTTCGGGTCCCAGAGGACGAGCCACGGAGAACTTGATCGACGGATGGGTGCGCTGCACCTTCTTCACGACCTGGTCGATGGCCGGATCATGATCGGTCACAGCTGACAGTTGAAGAGGGACGAACACGATCTCGGTCACTCCGCGTCCCACCAGGTGACTGACGACCTGGGGACCTGTCGGAGGACAGTGATCGATGAACGCGGCATTGACCTCAAGGGAGGGGCGGATGGTTTGAAGGCCATAGCGTAGATGGTGGCTGACCTCAGCCACACTGGGTTCAGTGCTGCCATGAGTTAACATAACCAGTGCTGGCGCTGCCATTGTCGTCCTTTCCCTATGAATGACTCCGACGGCGCCTTTGCCGAGTTGTCTCGCTACCGAGTGGTACCGCATGACCTAAAACAAACTTCACACCACATAGATGCCGGATGCAAGTTATCCGTCCGAATAGTGAGATTTAGTATCCTTTTAGTTATCAAGCTGTCCAGATAGTGATCTACAGGCCTGCGAGGACCCGGAATCATCCAGACGACTCACTCGCCATCCCGGACACCACCACGACGTCAGGGTCGTTTGGCCCTGCCAGGTCCCAAGTGCTAAGGTTAAGCGCCGGATATCCTGGCGGGTTGCCCGAGCGGCCAATGGGAGCAGACTGTAAATCTGTCGGTGAATGCCTACGGAGGTTCGAATCCTTCACCCGCCACCACACACAAGAGTCGCTTTTTTATGGAACGTGCCATCCCTTGGGTTTTTTCTACTCCGTCGTCCTGGGGGCGGAGTAGGATTTCGATCAGAAATGTTGGCCGGTTTATCTGGTCGGCGGGTGCATGGCCTGTCCTGGTGCTGTGGGAATCCGCTCTCTTATCGGCGTCGGCCTCACGCTCGTGCGGAGCGTGCAGGAACTGTGTGTGCCGAAATTGTGCGTGAGAAAAAAATCTGTGCTTTCTGGTGAATCCTCAACCGATGCAAGAAGGTGCTGGAACCAGAAGATCACCGAGGTGATGGTGACTCAGCAGTGCACTCAACCGGCCCAAGCCGCCAATGAACCCAAGGAGGCTAGTGGAATGAGCGAATCAAGCTGTCCGGTCAGTGGTCATGCGAGCAGCAGGCCGGATTTCACCAGAGGCACTGCCAACAAAGATTGGTGGCCCGATCAACTCGATCTGAGTGTGTTGCACCTCAATTCTGATCTGAGCAATCCGATGGGACGTGGCTTCGCGTACATCGAGGAATTCAAGACACTGGACCTTGAAGCGGTCAAGAGGGATCTGTACGCCCTCATGACAGATTCCCAACAGTGGTGGCCTGCGGATTACGGCCACTATGGGCCCTTCTTCATCAGGATGGCGTGGCACAGCGCCGGTACGTACCGCGCGATGGACGGCCGTGGCGGAGCGAGAGACGGCACCCAACGTTTCGCCCCTCTCAATAGCTGGCCTGACAACGTGAATCTGGACAAGGCCCGCAGGCTCCTGTGGCCGATCAAGAAGAAGTACGGCAAGAAGATATCGTGGGCAGATCTGATGATTCTGGCCGGCAACTGTGCCATCGAATCCATGGGCGGCCCACTGATCGGTTTCGCCGGCGGTCGTGAAGATGTCTGGGAACCCCAAGGAGATGTCTACTGGGGTTCCGAAAAAGAGTGGCTGGCCACGTCCGACCAGGCCGACAGCCGGTACTCGGGCGACCGCAAACTCGACAATCCGCTGGCCGCCGTACAAATGGGCTTGATCTACGTCAATCCGGAAGGTCCTGACGGGCAGCCCTTGCCGGCTGAATCGGCCAAAGACGTGCGGGCAACCTTTGGCCGGATGGCGATGAACGATGCGGAAACGGTCGCGCTGATCGTCGGAGGCCACACCTTCGGCAAGGCACACGGTGCGGCTCCTGCGACTCACGTGGGGCCGGAGCCGGAAGCTGCTCCCATCGAGCAGCAAGGCCTTGGCTGGAAGAGTGATTTCGGCACAGGCGACGCGGACGACACCATCGGTAGCGGTATCGAGGGCGCGTGGAAGCCCAACCCGACACACTGGGACATGGGGTATCTGAAAGTTCTGCTCACCTATGAGTGGGAACTGACCAAGAGCCCGGCTGGAGCCTACATCTGGCTGGCCAAAGATGTTGCCGATGAGGACATGGTCGTGGATGCGCACGATCCGAGCAAGAAGCATCGTCCCATGATGACCACCGCCGATCTGGCCCTGAAGTTCGACCCTGCCTACGAGAAGATCTCCCAGGACTTCTACGCGAACCCAGACAAGTTCGCGGACGCCTTTGCCAAGGCATGGTTCAAACTCACCCACAAAGACATGGGACCAGCATCGGCGTATTTCGGACCCGATGTCCCGCAGGAAGAATTCATCTGGCAAGACCCCATTCCCGTCCGTGACGGTTACCTCGTCACCGACCAGGATGTTCAGCAGCTGAAAGCCATGATCGCCGCTTCCGGTTTGACTGTGTCGCAGCTTGTCAGCACCGCGTGGGCCAGTGCCGCCACCTTCCGAGGTTCGGATCGCAAAGGTGGAGCGAACGGCGCCCGCATCCGGCTGGAGCCGATGGTGTCCTGGGAGGTGAATCAACCCACGCAGTTGAAGCCAGTCCTCGCCATCTACGACCGCATTCAGCATGAGTTTGGTACGAATGGGAAATTCGTGTCCCTGGCCGACCTCATCGTGCTGGGCGGGACTGTGGGGATTGAGACGGCTGCCAAGAATGCAGGCGCCACGACGACTGTTCCTTTCACGCCGGGCAGAATGGATGCTTCGCAAGAGCAGACAGATGTCCGATCAGTTCGTGTCCTGGAGCCTGTCTATGACGGGTTCAGAAACTATGAGAAACAGGCTTTCCCTGCTAAGCCGGAGGAACTGCTGGTTGACCGGGCGCAGCTCTTGACGCTCACAGCACCGGAAATGACAGTGCTGGTGGGTGGTCTACGGGTGCTGGGCAACAATTATGGGCAGAGCCCCCACGGTGTCTTGACCACAGCCCCCGGAACACTCACCAACGATTTCTTTGTCAATCTTTTGGACATGGGTACGATCTGGAGGCCCACTGACGACAAGAACGTGTTCACCGGTGTGTGCCGACAAACAGGCGAGCAGAAGTGGACGGCGACCAGGGTCGACCTGATTTTTGGCTCGAACTCACAGTTGAGAGCTATCGCGGAGGTGTATGCCAGTGACGACGCCAAGGACAGATTCGTCGGCGATTTTGTGGCGGCCTGGAATAAAGTCATGAACGCTGACCGTTTTGATGTACGGCGATAACCAGAAAGGACGGGCACGATGTCAGACGTGAAGTTCTGCCAAAGCTGTGGCATACCCTTCGACGAGGAACACATCCGCATGATCGCACAGGAAGCAGACGGCAGCGACAGCAATTATTGCATCTATTGCTACAAAGACGGTGCTTTCCTCCAGCCTGACGCGACCGCGCAGGACATGATCGAGATGGGTGTGCCACACCTGGCCCACAAGATCGGTGAACAGGCCGCCCGCGAGCAACTTTCGCAGTTCGTTCCAACACTGGGGCGCTGGCAGACCAGCTGAATTTTTCCGCCTGTCATACCTCCGGTTGCGTACTAACACCTGAGTTCAGGCATGGACCTGGGCGGGCCCTTTTCAGGTTGGTCGGCTCAGCGGTAAGATTCTTGACAAGCCTGAATCCGTGGATTCAGGACAAGCCTGGACACGGCGCGTATTTGGTGTGAGAGTCAGTTCTCGTGTATCTTTGATGCGCTTGCCCCTATAGCTCAGTCGGTAGAGCGTCTCCATGGTAAGGAGAAGGTCTGCAGTTCGATTCTGCATGGGGGCTCG
>WREX01000068.1 GCA_009779115.1 Propionibacteriaceae bacterium | reverse complement strand
GGCCTTTTCCGTACTGCTTCCAAGCCCTCCAAGACCAACAAATGCCTGGCACCGTACTCGCCCGCAACCGATGGGCTCCGCCGTCGCCCACGAGGTGATTCATCCACGCGATGTATCTTAACCCGGATCCCCCAGTTCATTGCGCTCGCTACGCCACCAATCGACGGATTCAGGTTAACCCGGGTCCACCGATCTGTGGTCCCAATGCGGCGGCGATCAACAGATTCAGACCTGGCCCGAAACCGGAGCCGGTTCGCCTGCCGTTACTTCTTGGACGGTACGCACGCGGTTGTCGTCGTCGAACTCGACTTTGAGACGGCTGCCGTCGGCAAAGCGAAGGGTGACGTCTTGGTCGGACTCTTCGGTGTCCAGTTGGTGCGCGCCGGCGTAGACCATGACGATGTCTCGGTGATCGCCCAGACCATAGGCTAAAGCGCCGGAGATGATCGTGGGTACGGTGAAAGCGGTGGGGGCGTCCATGGTCAAGCGGGGATCTGTCACAACTGTGTAGACCCGTTTTCCAGGAAAGACGCCTGAGAAAATGGCCCCGCCCATCAGCTGGGGACTGGCCACCAGGGCTACTGTCGCCCCAGGAGTCATGCCAAGGTCCAACACCCCTTCCATGGAGAAGGCGGGTGCGGTGTATTCCCACAGCCCGGATTCGGCGCCGAAGTCTTGCAAAGGAAGTGCCCGCTGTACGGCGATGGCTTGGCTGTCCATGCCGGGGCTCGCCCATGCCCACGACCAGACGTTGGTCTCGTCATCCACCCAGCCGAGCAGCGCGAATTGCAGTCTGGAGCCATTGATGGTCAACAACCCTGTGCCCGGATCCATCTCCCAGTGGGAGGAATCCGCGCCCACGACCTGGCTGAGGCGGGACTGGCCCTCCACCAGGAGAGCTGTGTGCGCCGCCGCCCAGGCGTTGAGAAGGGTGTGATCGCCAGTCATGGCGTCTAGTCTAAGTAGTCGCGCAAGACTTGTGAGCGCGAAGGATGTCTCAACTTGGACATTGTCTTCGACTCGATCTGCCGGATTCGCTCCCGGGTGACCCCATAGACCCGCCCGATCTCGTCGAGAGTCTTGGGCTGGCCGTCCGTCAGGCCGAACCTCATCGACACCACTCCGGCTTCCCGCTCTGACAAGGTGTCCAAGACGTCGTGAAGCTGTTCTTGGAGCAGGGAAAAGTTGACCGCATCAGCCGGTACGACCGCTTCAGAGTCCTCGATCAAGTCGCCGAATTCCGAATCGCCGTCCTCGCCCAGCGGCGTGTGCAAGGAGATCGGCTCGCGTCCGTACTTCTGGACTTCGATCACCTTCTCGGGAGTCATGTCCAGTTCGTGCGCCAATTCCTCGGGGCTGGGTTCGCGGCCCAAGTCCTGGAGCATCTGGCGCTGCACGCGTGCCAGCTTGTTGATGACCTCCACCATGTGGACCGGGATCCGGATCGTACGGGCCTGGTCGGCCATGGCGCGGGTGATAGCTTGCTTGATCCACCACGTGGCGTACGTTGAGAACTTGTAGCCCTTGGTGTAGTCGAACTTCTCCACCGCACGGATCAGGCCCAGGTTGCCTTCCTGGATCAGGTCGAGGAAGAGCATCCCGCGGCCCGTGTAGCGCTTCGCCAGCGAGACGACCAGACGCAAGTTAGCCTCTAGCAAATGGTTCTTGGCGCGGCGGCCATCTTCGGCGATCCATTCCAGGTCCACCTGTTCATCTGGAGAGGGAGCCACCTTCGGCTCGTTGAGTTTCTCTTCGGCGAACAGGCCCGCTTCGATTCTCTTGGCCAGGGACACCTCTTGCTCGGCGTTCAGCAAGGCCACCTTGCCGATCTGTTTCAGGTAATCCTTGACTGGATCGGCTGTGGCGCCGGCTGCCAAGACCTGCTGTTCGGGCTCATCGGTCTCGTCCGCATCGGACAGCGAGAACCCCTCGTCTTCGGCCAGTTCGGCCTCAAGTTCGGCTTCTTTCTTGGGCTGAAAGTCGGAGTCGTCGACATCGTCCAAACTGCGCTTCTTGCCGGCGAACCTCAGTTCAATCGCATCGCCGTCTTCAGTCACGTCAAATTCCGCGCCGCCGTCGACGGCTGCCATGACCGCGTCCTCGACAGACGGTTCGACAAAGTCCTCGTCGTCGCCCAAATCGTCCAAAGGCTCGTCTGCCTCGGCGTCCTCATCCTGGATGGGCTCCCCGGCATCCTGGGCTGGGCGCAGTTCGTAGGTCTGTGCGTCCTCGGTGTCGTTCTCGCGACCCGCATCCGCACCGGCTGCCCGCTTGCGCGATTTCGTACCGGAGAAAACGGATGGTTTCTTCATGCCCTCATCTGGGTTGACACTGACCGACACACTCTTACTTGCTATCATCAATAGTCCTTTGTCACTATCGCAGTCATACTTGCACAAGGGTGAAAAAAAACCCGCTCGTGTCAAGCCCGCCTTCAATTATGCATGAGGGTATTCCCGCACGCAAGTCAACACGGCGCATTTTTAACGCCTAATCAGAGTGACATGTTGGAGAAAAAGATGAGGATATCTGGAATGGATGGTGCCGTCAGAGCGTTATCACTTACATACGAAGTCCTGACTCACCGGCCTGCTGATCTGAGCGGCAGAGCACCGGATCAGGGCGATGGACGAAGGAACGAAGATGACCGCCACAACCGGGCACAGCCGGAGCACCGTGATCACTGAGAAAGATGCCATCGGACTGTATCTGGACAGTATTGCCCAACATCAGTTGCTAGATGCCGCCGAAGAAGTCGACCTGGCTTGCACTATGGAAGCCGGAGTCTATGCCGATTATCTCCTCGCACATCCCGAAGTCAAGCGCCCCATGGACGCGACGGACGAGGAACTCGCCTTCATGAGCAGACAAGGAGCGGAAGCAAAACAAAAGTTCATTGGTGCGAACCTGCGCCTGGTCGTGTCCATCGCACGCAAGTACGCCCGCGAGACCTTGTCTTTTCTGGACATCATTCAGGAGGGAAACGTCGGCCTGATCAGAGCGGTGGAAAAGTTCGACTACACCAAAGGTTTCAAGTTCTCCACGTATGCCACCTGGTGGATCCGCCAAACGATTTTCCGGGGAATCGCCTCACAAGGCCATATCGTGAAAATCCCCATCCACGTGGCCGAACAGATCTCTAGAATCGTGTCGACAACCCGTCGCCTGGCAGCAGACCTCGGACACGAGCCGGCTCCCAAACAGATCGCTGAGGAATTGGGCGTCAACGAAGCCGACATCATCGAACTGACCAACTACACCCGGTCGTACGCATCCCTGGACGCCCCACTGGTCGAGGGTGAATCCGTGACACTGGGCGACCTGATCGCCATCAATGAGAAGACCACACCGGACCCCATCGGCTCGGCGTATCCCGCCCAATCACTGGAAGAGTTGCTCGGCGAACTCGACGAACGCTCCGCCGACATCGTCAGACGCCGGTACGGCCTGGTCGACGGCCATCCCAACAGGCTGGCGGAGATCGGGGAACACTGGGGCATCAGCGCCGAGCGAGTACGCCAAATCGAGCGCAAAGCACTGGCTAAGCTGCACACCTTGTCATGGGCGGCGTAGGACCCTGCGAAAGCAGGCGCCCAGAAAGTGATCCTCCCGGCCGGTTACTGTCATCAGACTGACCGGCTGGGAGGGTCCGATCACATACTGGAAAAACGAGCACCCGGAAGGGCGCTGAAACCGGGAGTATCGTCACCTATTTATTGGGTGGACTGGCGAGTGATCCTAGCGGGTGATCAGGGCCACCGGGCAGGCCGAGTGGGCCAGAACGGCTCGCACCGGTCCACCGAGGATCATCGGCCCGCGCTTCTTGACGCCGAGGACTAACAGGTCGACGCTGGATGACTCTTGGATCAACGCGTCGGCCAGGACACCGCGCAGGGAGCGCACGGTGATTTCGACATCGGCGAACTCCTCGCGTACTGGATTGACCATCTGTTCCAACCCGGCCGAGACCCTGGTTTCCCAACTCTTCTCCTGGGCTGTCGTGGCTGGCGCCACCGACGCGATGGTGGCGGGCTGGTAGGGAATGACATGGACCACGGACAAGGTGGCTTGACGTGACCTGGCCTCCTGGGCGGCCCACCGCAAAGGCTTGTCACCCGAGCCACCCATGGCGACAGTGACACGACGATAACGACCGGTCGCCTCAGGGGTGGATGCCGCTGAGATGACAACAAGTGGACACTGGGAGGCGGACACCAACGATGTCGAGGTGGATCCGATGAACATCCTCTCCAAACCAGATGTCGCCCGACGGCCGACGATCAGGATTTCAGCTTCCTTGCTGTATTCGCTCAACACGCCGGTCGAACTGCCGATCGCCACGTCGGTGTGAATCCGCTCAGCGGGGATACCCCGGGTGATGGCGAGGTCCGCGGCCTGCTTGACCGCCGCCTGACCTGCTTCCTTCAGCACCGAAGGATCGTAGATGATCCCCCAGCCGCCTGACATGATTCCGTCATCGACTGCGTTGACGAACCACAGGTCTTCATCCAGACGCAGTGCACGCCCGATTCCGTACCGGGCCGCGCGGATTCCATCTTCCGAACCATCGATTCCAACCAGAATCTTCGGTCTGTCTCCACTCATGAGACCCTCCTTTTACTCAATCAATTCTGCATTTCCTCACGGATCATCGCAAGCTCTCAACACTGGTACGAACGATGATGACGCTCACCTGACGGACATCCGCCGACCCTGTCAGCCTACACTTCCGCAGGGAAAGTTGTCTTGCCTTGGAGACTATCTGCCAACAGATCGTCCACACCGTCGGCCACATTTGTCATTTCAACAATCGCCTGTCTCAGGTGCGCGGGGACGAACGGGGAGGCCAGCACCGACATGGTTGCGATGATCTTGTCGCGGACGAGATAGAACCTCACCCAACGGGCGTGGGCATTGACATCGTTGAGCACTTCAGCTGCCCGGGAACGACCGGTGATGTCGTGGACGAGCACCGAAAACAAGCGTACTTCCTTGCAATCGGGCGGGATGCGGACGAAGATCATCGTCGACCCCACTCGTACTGCGAAATCGCCGTCCTGGTCACGCATGGGGATGACACCGAAGACCTCCGACATTTCTTCGGCCACCGCGGATGCCAGGTGCACCTCATCCAGGGATCCATGGGCCAATGTCTCCTCGAACCCGGAAACGTCCCAACTGTTGGACACGGCGGGTTCCTGGAGAATTTCGGCCAGGACATTGGAGTCGAGAAAGACCGGATGGGTCACCCCGAAAACCTGTCGCAAAACCACCACCACGGCCTGGGCCAACTCTCCGCAATGGTTCTGGTCGACCGTCATGGCGTAACCTTCGTGGCCCGGCACCCAGTCCAGCGATGCCAGGCAGGCCTCCTGCTCGCCAGACAATTTTTCATTGCCAGTCGCCAGCGGCACGAGGGCTGTGATGTGATTCTTGGCTTCCTGGAAGAAGCGGGTGTACCAATGCTCGGCAGAATCCGAGGGGCACAATGTCAAGGGTTCAGTCTCGTCCATCATCGACAAGACTTCCCCCAGCCGCAGCGTGAACCGGCGCCAAGCCTGTTCAACGGAGTGGTCGAAATCAAAGTCGGTACTGATAGTCATCAACCTCACGCTAGCACGGTCGCCGCCACGAGGATAACGAAGACCGAGGCCACAGTGGCCCGGAAGATAGTATCCCGAGCGAAGACCATCCTCACCTCGTACCGGGACGCGATGACGAACAGGTTCTGGGCTGACGGCAGGCAGGACACGACCGTGACGGCTCTGACGGTCGCGGCGTCGAGATGGAGGACCCATGCGGCCAGGGCGTAGGCGATAAGCGGCTGGACAAGGACTTTCAACGACGCCACGAACCACGATTGCCTCTGCTCCGCCCCTTTGGCGGGTTTCGGATCCAGGCAGAGGGAGATCCCGAAGGCGAGCAACATCATGGGGACGGCCACATCGCCCAACATCTGGATAGGGTGGTTGACGAAGTCCGGCAGGGCGAACCAGGACGCCCGCCCATGGATGAGGTTGATTGCCAGGCCGAGCAGGACGCCCAGGGTCAAGGGATTGCGGACGGGCAGGGTCGCGAAGGACGCCACGGAAGGCCGGTTGCCAGTCAGGCGCGCTTTTCGCCAGTCCAGGACGGCCAAGGTCACCGGCTGGAGGATGACCATTTGGACCAGCAGGATCGGCACCACCCAGGTGACGTCTTTGAGGGCGTAGGCGGCGACGGGGATGCCGAGGTTGCCGGCGTTGGAATAGCAGGCCAACATGGCATCGATGGTTGTTTCTGCGCCGTCGCGATGGAACATCGTTTTGCTCACGACGGCGGACAGGATGGCAACGATCACGATGGATCCGTAGGCGGCGATGACCGAATGGGCAAACACCTTGCTCAGATCGGCTTGCACCATGATGGTGAACATCAATGCGGGCGAGGCGACGTACAGGGCCAAGAAACTCATCATCTTGCGGTGGTCGAGACTCAGGGCGCCCACCTTGGCCAACAACCAGCCCAGGCCGATCAGGACCCCGATGGTGAAAAATCCCTGGAGGGCGGGAAGTGCGTTGGTCAGGATCCCCATTTATCTGGTCCTCACTGGCGGGCTCTCGGAGTTTGACCAGTTCGCAGTGGTAGACAATCCGGTCTGTCGGCCATCAAGGGTGAGACACCGACGGCACAGAAACCGACGGCACTAAACCAGAGATGATCTGCGTAGTATCGCATGGGTCCCCTTCTGGTCCATCGCCTGGTGAGCACTCCCATTGTGGCCGAGACCTGGTGTCCATCGGCTGGACTATCGCCAGATGGACCGCTCACCGGGCCAGTTATGACAGGCCCAGGGACGACAATCCAGCCTGAGCAATCGTGATAGTATGCGGGTGACAACACTCCATGTGACAAGGAAGGACCCTGCCACAGTTCGACGGACCAGGACGTGTACACACTCATCTACGCAGGTTGCGCCATCGCACAGGCCGTACTCGCCGTGTTGGCCATCCGGCTGTTCATCAAAGAACGATCGATGACCATGCTGGCATTGATCCTTCCCACTGCGGCCGTCGTCTGGGACAATTCCATGGTCGCTTTGGGGGCCAGCATCGGCGACGGACCACTCCTGGTCGGGCTGAGTTGGCCGCGCTTCATCGGGCATGCGTTGTTCACTCCGGCCTGGATCATCACGGGCATTGGCTTCGCGCAGCGAGCCGGTGCACGATTCTTGCGTAGTCAGGTGATCGACATCGGGCAATGGGTCCTGTACGCCGTGTGTGTCGTCCTCGGACTACTGCGTTCGGTCGTCTTCCTGAAGATGGAGCCTGTCACAGAATCGGGGTTGTTCTACTACCGCAACGCGGGGACCTTCCCCGGCCCCCCATTCGGATCGATCATCATGCTGTTCGTGGTGCTGCTGTGCGGAATCGCCGTGTGGAGATTCGCCAAGACACCATGGATGTTCCTCGGGTCGGTGTACATGCTCATCGTCTCTGTGATCCCGACCGATATAGCAGGATTCGTCTTCTCCAACACCGGCGAAGTGGTCATGGCCGCGAGCCTGGTCGTCACCGGGTACATCCTCCACCGCAGGACATCGCTCAGCCGAACGGCTGACGTGAGTGGTCTGACGTCACCTCTTCAGAACAGCCGTTGATCTCATCGGGTGACAAGATCACAACCTGGTCACCACAGGCCTGGGATCAGCCGGTGAGAGGTCTTCTGGTACGCGGTGTAGGCAGGGCCGAAGACTTCGATCAGCATCTTTTCTTCGACACGGATCCGATAGAGGTACGCGGGAATGAACAGCACAATGACAACGATGAACACCGTCAGATTCCGCATGGCCAGACTGGCTCCGGCGAAGATCAGCAGGTCGGACAAGTACCCCGGGTGTCTGACGTACTGATAAATGCCCGTTGTGACGAGCTGATGGTCTTCCTGCTCGCGCAAAGTCCGTGTGAAGAAGCGCCCAAGCGTGGAGAACGCCACGTACCTGATGATCAGGCCGACGACACCAGCCACGACTCCCACGACACAAGCCCACCCGCCAAGGACCGGGCCGATGGCCAGCCAGTTCCACAGCGGCACCAAGGGGACGATCACGAAAGCCACACCCATCACGATCGAGATCACGGTTGTGCTGCCCTGGTCGAAGTGGGTACGCCCCATGTCCTTCGTGCCCTCTCCACGCCGGACAAAACGCTCAATGACGAAAAAACCGACCAGCAGGACGTACGCGCACAAGTAACTGCCAATCATGGTCGCGGAAGGCATCAAACAAGTCTAGCCTGCATCCAGGGCACCGCACCCCAGTCACACGATCCACTGCAGCGGGGAATCCCGTCACTGTTCGCCGGACTTTGCCGAGGCACGGGCCCGCGTGAACATCTCCAAAGTGAAGGTGTGTTCTCCTATGGTGTCCCAACGCCCGTCATGAGTCAGGATCGCCACCCCGGCGGTTGGGAAGTGCTCGGCCGCCTGTAGTGCGAGGGTCGAAGGCTGAGCAAGGGTGTACACCAGGTCACCAACAGTTGGTTGATGATTGACGATGGCAAGGACAGACAAGGATTCCTCCAGAACGGCGATCTCAGAGATCAGCGAGTCCGACCACGTACCGTACAAGGACCGCCGCGAATCGATCTGCGCAGCCTGGGCTCCCCCGGCACGGGCCTGTTCCCACGTCTGGAGGGTCCGCCGCGCTGGCGAGCACCACACCAGATCGATGGAGTACGGCGCCAGCAACGACCCAACCGCATACGCGTCACGCAACCCGCGCTCAGCCAGTGGCCGCTCAACGTCAGGCACACCCATCCCCCACTCCGACTTCGCGTGGCGGACGATGATGATGGTCTTGATTCCCATCCCGCCAGCCTAGTTGATCCGCTCGCCGGCATATGAATAAACAGTGCCATCAAAGTTGATTACTTGTCCATTGTGATCCTGGCCGTCGACGAGGAATCCGATGATGGCAGCGGCTGCCTGCTCGGGGGTCTTGACGCCCGGACCTTGAATGTGACCGTTCAAGTCAGTGGACGTACCACCGGGTGTGACGGCCAGAATCTGGATCGGGATGTTCTCTGTGGCGAATGCGAGTCCCAACGACTTGGTCATCACATTCAGGGGTGCCTTCGTTGTCTGGTACGCGAAGGTGTTGAAACGCGCGGCTGGTTCGATGGGAATGGACACATTGAGAATAGTCCCGTTATTGGCCGCCAGTACGCCTTTCAGTTGTTTGATGAGTTCGAACGGCCCGAGGAAGTTCACCCGCCAGATGTCGTCCAAGGTCTGCGTGTCGACCTCCCATCCGTACGCCCGCATCGGGTACCCCGGTGTTCCCGCATTGTTGACCAGCAAACCGAGGTCGGAGTAGTCCCGCCGTACGACTTCCGCTGCCTGCCGCACACTGCCCATGTCTGAGACATCGATGACGACCAGATCAGCCACAACCCCTTGCGCACGCAACGCGTGGACAGCCGTCTGCCCACGTTGCTCGTCCCGCGCCCCCACCAGAATGTGATGCCCGCGAGCGCCAAGGTTCTCTGCCATGGCAAAACCAATCCCCTTGTTCGCCCCCGTGATGAATGCAGTGGTCATCTCTCCTCCTTGGCAGCAGTACGTCCCGCCTGTGCGACCTTCCCCCAACCGGGGCCACACGGTTTCTCTCGCGGCAACACAGCTCCCGCTTGTAGAATCTACTCGCTATCGTACCCAGGACTCCCGGATCAGCCAGGAACCGTGAGTACTACTGAGAGAAAGAACCCGCTGATGAAGAACGCGATGAAGACTGTCGTGGCTCTGGTGACCTTGGCCTACGCCGTCGTGATCGTTGCCGGGGCACTCACGTTGCCGGAACGGGTTCCCTCTCATTGGTCGAGCGGGTCCACCCCGGATGCCTGGGGCACGCGCACCCAGTGGGTCGTCACGAGTTCCATACTCGGCGTTGTGATGGCGCTGCTGCTTGGCGGTATTTCGGTGATGACAAGCAGAATAAATTTGAAAGGGAACTGGATCAATCTGCCTAACAAGCAATGGTGGGTGGCGACCCCCGAACGCGAGGCACGCGCACGCGACTTGATGAGCAGCTATATGTGGGGCATCACCGCAGTGGTGATGGCAGTTCTCACGATCGATCAGGTCATGACAATGGTTGCCGCACACAACGCCCAAGGCACACTACCTGGCCATGGCACCGTTATGTGGATGTTGCTCATCGTCTGCGGGATTGCAGTGATCTGGCTCACAGTCAGTATGATCCGCCACTTCCGCCCCGAAACCGACAGCTAAGAGCGACCGGCTCCCCGGATTCCCGCTGATCAGCTCGTGAAGGATGACCCGCCATCTCCCGGGGACTGTTCACCGTCCTGTGTCAACAGCGTGTGAGCGAGGGCAGGTGTCGAAGGAGCAGCCGATCATCGACAACGACTGTGTCAACCGAGCGCGAGCGAGCGTAGGCGTCGAAGGAGCAGCCGGGTGGCCGCCGGTGCGAGACTCTTGCGGGGTTCGCGGGCGGCGAGAAGGAGTTGGGCGGCCTGGTCGAGCACGCCGTTGACATCAGGTTCGCCGTAGTGGGCGTGCATGGCGAGGCCGTCTCCAATGGCGACCAGCATTGCTGCCATCGCGGGTGGGTCCACCCAGTGCTGGATGTAGCCCTCGCTTTGCAGTTCGACGATGAGTGAAGCGATGTAGTCGACCAGTTCGGTGTGAAGGTCGGTCAGAGCTGCGGCCAGTGCTGGGTTGCTGGAGGCGGCTGCCACTGCGTCGGCATAGGCGGCCAGATCGGCTCGGGCGGCGCTGAACGAGCCGATGATGGTGCCCAGGG
>WREX01000067.1 GCA_009779115.1 Propionibacteriaceae bacterium | reverse complement strand
GTGCAGGGTGGGCGGAATCACTCCGTGGCGTACGGCCAAGGCCGCCCGAATCAGTCCGGCGACTCCGGCCGCGCACTTGGTGTGCCCGATCTGTGTCTTGACCGAACCGACCCAGGTCTGTCCTGGCAGGGCGCCGGCATCCAGCATCACCCGGGTCAGGGCGGCCAGTTCCGTGCGGTCGCCCACTGCGGTCCCGGTCCCGTGGGCCTCCACCATTCCGACTTCGCTGGGAAGCACGCCGGCCATCTGATAGGCCCGCTTCAGGGCTGTGATCTGGCCCTTCATGTTGGGTGCGGTCAACCCCAGGGAGCGCCCGTCCGAAGAGCCATGGATGCCGCGGATCACCGCATAGATACGGTCATGGTCACGTTCGGCGTCGCACAGCCGCTTGAGCACGACGGCGCCCACGCCTTCTCCCAGGGAGAGTCCGTCACCGGATTCGTCGAAGGTGGCGCAGTAGCCGCGCCGGGACAAGGCGTGAGTTCCCGAGAACCAGATGTAGTCGAGGATGCTGTTGTGCAGATCGGTGCCGCCACAGATCACCATGTTCGTCCGGTCCGACCACAGTTCTTGGCAAGCGACATCGAGCGCGGCCAGGGAGGTCGCACAGGCCGCGTCCACCGTGAAGTTGCGCCCCCCGCAGTTGAGCCGGTTGGCGATCCGCCCGGCTGTGACGTTGGACAAGATCCCGGGGAAGGAGTCCTCGTCAACCTTCGGCAGCGCCTTGTCGATCTCGTCGGGCAAGATGCCGAACATCCCGCGGATGCCAGAGCGGCCGCCGTAGGCGCTGGCGAGTTCACCCATCGACTCCGTGCCGAAAATGACCGACGTGTCGGGCATGCCTTCCTTGATCCGATCCGCGTACCCGGCGTCCTGCAGGGCCCGTTTGGCCACCAGCAGGCTGATCAATTGGGACGGCTCGATCGACTTCACGGAGATCGGAGGGATGCCGAACTCGATCGGGTCGAATTGGATGGCTTGTAGGAAGGCCCCCCACTTGGACACGACGAAGTCCGTGTCGGTGCTGTCGGGCCGGTAGAAGACATCGGTGTTCCAGCGTGCCGCGGGGACCTCGGTCACCGAATCGCGTCCCATCAGCATGTTGCGCCAGTACGCGTCGACGTCATCGGCGTCCGGGAAGACCCCTGCCATCCCGATGATCGCGATGGGCTCGTCGCTGGGGAGGTAGCCGGCCTGTGACGGCACGTCTTCGACCAGCGGGTCTTTCAAGGTGGCGACTTGGGGAAGGACGGCGATCAGCGCTTCCGCGCCTTCGCACACCGAAGCGTGGAGACCTGCCATCGTCGTGCCCGTTGCCATCAGGGCGACGGACGAACCGGCCATGAAGAGCCCCTGTTCAGCCTGGTCCTTGGTGGGCACGTCGATCAGTTCCGATGTGTCGGGTGAACGATCCTTGCCCTTCGAGGCCACGCGAGCCCGTCCGAGGTTGAGTTCTTCGAGGGCCAACCGTTGGGCCAGGGGCTCCAGGTCGAGTTTTTCGATCCGGGCCTTCTCAGCGAGGAAGACATCAGCGAACTTCGTCGGGAGCGCGCGTGTCTCCTGACCAGGAGACGACTCCAAGAGCATGGTGTGGTCTGCTTGAATGGCGAGTTCCTGGAAGGTTGGCGTGATCGCACCAGATGAAACCGCTTCCTGGGTCAGCAGGTAGGCCGTGCCCATGATGATGCCAACCTTGGCCCCGCGGGCCGACAGTGATGCCGCCATCACCGACACGAAGGCGGACGACACCGCATCGTGGATTCCTCCTGCGAAGACAACAGTCAAGGACGCCGTGTCGTCGACATCGAGCAAGTGTGTCAGCTGCTTGTCCCACAACACCGTCGAATACATCGGTCCGATGTGACCGCCAGACTCGCGCCCCTCGAAGATGAACTTCCTGGCGCCCTCTTTGATGGCCTGGTCCAGCAGGTTGGCCGACGGGACATGGAGGAAGGCCTGGACACCGGCCTGCTCCAAGCGTTTGCCCTGAGCTGGACGGCCCCCCGCGATCACGACCGCGGTGGGCTTCTTCTCCATGGCGAGGATCTGCTCGACCTGGGCTTCGTACACCGCTGGCTGGATGAAACCGAGCAAGCCAGCCGCCCAGGGCAGATCTCCCATGGTCTCAGCTGTGCTGGCCAGCAACTCAGCCGCTGTTTCAGGAGTGGACATGCCAATGGCCAGTGTGGGCAGAGCGCCGGCCTCGGCGACCTCATGCAGGAAGGACGGCGTGTCCGAGACACGGGCCATGGGCCCTTGGATGATCGGATAGCGCACGCCCAGGCTCTCCGCCATTTCTGACGAGGATGCCAGCGCTGGAAGAAATTGTGCCTGCCGCAGGTGGCCGTACGCCGCTTCGCGGATGGCCGCTAGCAGTGCGTCCAGGCGCGAGTACCGGGCGAGATACTCGCTGGCCAAGGTGAAGTCTTGTCCCAAGGGGATCAGGTTCTTCTCCAGGTCCAATCCGCCCATGTAGTCCTCGGTGAAATCGGTCGGTGCCACCTTGGGCATCAGCGGCCACTTCAGAACACGGTATCCGTTGACAAGTGTAGTTTCTCCTCCCTTGAGCTTGCCCAGGGTCGACTTCAAGTCTTTGGGAGCGTCGCACTCAGGCAGCAGGGCCACTTGCGAATCCAGGAAGACGCCGCTGGCTCTCAACGCTATGTAGGCCGCAGCCGTGTGCACCCCGACGCCACCGTGGACGTACACCTTGACGCCCTGTTTGCGGGCTGTGGTGATCATCCGTTGGAAGAGGATGAAGGTGGACTCCTCACCGACACGCCCGGCCGCGTCGTTGCCCTTCACGGCGATCGATGTGGCACCGGCGTCGATGGCCCACTCGGCGTCGGCGATCGACATCACCTGCCACACGCGCTCCACGCGGTCGGGAATGGACGAATCATCGGTGCCCACAGGCAACAGGGCCCGGGTCACCTGCCAGGGTATGTCGATGGCCGCGATGTTGCCTGCCAGAGCGATTCCGAAAGCATTGTTGGTACGTCGGGCCAAACTCTTCAGTGCGGTCTCTGCCGCAGCCTGGTCCCGGCCAAGGTGGAGAAAGGGGAACCCACCGGCCCTCAAGGTCTCCAAAGCCAACCGGATATCCGGTATTTCAAAAGGCGATACGACGCACAAGTCAGCGCACAATTGCATGGGTGGAACCAATCGTTAATAAACATGGTAGACACCACAAACGAAACGTTGTCATGACCCCCCCATGACCCCCGTCGAAAGCGAGTGTTCTGTTCTGGACGTAGCTATACTAGCGCTAATGCCTCGAAATCTGAAACCGTCTCACACGTCTTATTTTTGGCTAGCATGTTTGCCTATTGAGAAGCATAACTCCTTGTCATAATGCTATAAAGATGCCGTGCCTGAAAAAATGTGATGTAATACTCATTTATTAAGACAGCAAGCTTGTGGGCCTGCGCGGCGCCTGAGGCACCTGGCAAGGGACCGGGCCTCCACCGGTCTCCTAAGAAGACGATGAGAATTGATATGTGAATTGATCACAATAGTTCGCGGAACCGCACAGGGCCGACTTCTCAGGGGTGAAATTGTGAGATAGCATCGATGAAAACGCCGGTCTTGGTCAGTGTGGCGGCACTGTCAACCCCAAGCCCGGTGGCGGAGATGGAAACACGAGACGACCAGTTGGAAGACAGTCTGCTGCGGCCACGGGAGGTGAAAGCCGCAGCTCGTCTTGTTTTTAGATCCAACCTCGCCACCTGTGTCATTGTCTCCGTCCTGGCGGCCCTGCTGATCTGGCCGATCGTGAGCCTCAGTTACGTCGTGTCCACCAGCAACGACATCCTGGCGACAGGGTTTCGGATCTTACACTGGACGCGGGCACAATCCTTCTTGACTTCGATGCAAACAGCGATCGCCGATCTGACCCGGTGGACGTCGGTGGGAGACGATGCCAGTGCCGGAGTTCTCTCGACGGTGTACAACTCGGTGAAGTCCTCAGGCAGTGTCGAACAGGCGGCCCTGTACGCGGTCAGCCACGCCATCTTCCACACCAGCGTGTCTACCTCGATCATCGCGGTGGCTTCGCTGATCCTCACCGCTGCGGTCACCCTGCTGTTGCGGGTTCCGCTGCGTATTTCCAGCCTGCGGTTCTACCTGGAGACCCGGTTGTACCCCGGCACACCGATGTCGCGGTTGCTGTTCATCTTCAGACACCGGCGTACTGGGGCCATCGCCTGGGCCAGCGTGTACAAGACATGGTGGCTGGTCGTGTGGTCGCTCACCGTGGTCATGATCCCGGTGAAGTACTACTCGTACTTCATGTTCGACTACATCATGGCTGAGAACCCCCACGCCAATCCCCGCGAAGCCCTCAAACTCAGCCAGGCGATGATGCGGGGGAACAAGCTGCGCACATTCCGCCTCGACCTGAGTTTCCTGGGATGGTACGTCCTGGGGCTGGTCACCTTCGGTGTCGTCTTGTACTTCTACGCCATGCCGTACCGCAGCTTGGCCATGGCGGAGTTGTACGTGAGAATCCGGCAGGAGTCCGCGGGTCTTGCACGGATGCAGCTGTGCGATGACCGGTACCTGGTCGAGCGCCCCGAAGACGTCGACAAGGTCACCGAGGCCGGGGCGACCACCGTGCTGGTGGCCCCCACCCGGGTGGATCAAGGCCGCGGGCATCGTGGCGAAGTGGCCTCACGCGCCCTGACTCCTGCTGACCTGGACGCGGAGGTCTACCCGGACCCACACGGTGTGGGCCTGCTGTCGATCTATCATGCCGACTACCGCCGCGACTACTCCGTGGTGAACCTCGTGCTGTTCTTCTTCTGTTTCTCTCTGATCGGCTGGCTGTACGAGAGTGTCCTCTCCCCCGCCTTCGTCGGCAGCTTCGTCAACAAAGGAATGCTGTACGGCCCATGGCTGCCGATCTACGGCACCGGCGGACTGGCGGCCCTGCTCTGGCTGAAGAAGCTCCGCGACAGGCCGATTCTCACCTTCCTGGTGTCGATGGCCCTGTGTGGAACAATCGAATATGTCGTTGCGATGGTCATCTACCACCTGCGTGGGGTGGCGTACTGGAGCTATGACGGTTTCTTCTTCAACATCCAGGGCCGGATCTGCCTGGAGGGCCTGCTCATGTTCGGCCTGGGCTGCTCGGCTGCGATCTATTTGCTGGCCCCCATGCTCGACACTTGGCTCAACCGAATCCCACGCAGCAGGAGGTACGCCCTCGCACTCGGACTAACCCTGATCTTCCTCGTCGACGCGGTCTTCGCCATCTTGCTCCCCCGGACAGGTGCGGGGCTGACCTTCTGAGCCGGCGGATCTAATGCTGTACGGATGAACTAGTGGCGTGCCGGAAGTCCTCCTCGTCGGTGATGTCATCTGCCCTGGCCTGCACCTGATGAAGTCGACCAGACAGGATGGTCTCAGACAAGACAGGCTTGCTCCAAGGAGTCGAGTTGGTCGACCAGGCAGGGAGGGACGGGTTTCTCGGCGGAACCGAGTTTGGCGTACCACTGTTGCATGAGGGGCACTTCGGCGGCCCAGTCCTGGGGGTTGAACGCGGTCAGGTCCGACAGATCGCTATCTGGGACTGTCAGGCCGTCGACATTCAGGTCTTCGGGGCGAGGGAGGAAGCCGATGGGGGTTTCCACCGCGTTCACGTCGCCGGCGATACGGCGGGTGATCCACTCCAGGACGCGGACGTTCTCGCCGAAACCGGGCCACATGAAGTGGCCGTCTTCGCCCTTGCGGAACCAGTTGACATAGAAGATCTGTGGGAGTTGCTCGGGCCGGGTGGCGCCCATGTCGATCCAGTGCTGGAAGTAGTCGCAGACGTGATACCCGAGGAAGGGCAGCATGGCCATGGGGTCGCGGCGGACCACTCCGACGGCGCCTGTCGCGGCTGCGGTGGTCTCCGAGGAGCACATCGAACCGAGGAAGACGCCATGGGCCCAGTCACGGGCCTGGGCCACCAACGGGATGGTTGACGCGCGACGCCCGCCGAAGATGATCGCGTCGATCGGGATGCCGGCCGGCTGTCCGTACTCCGGAGCCACGATCGGGCACTGGGCCATCGGTGTGGTGAAACGCCCATTGGGATGGGCGGCCGAGGTACGCGAATCCGGCGTCCAGCTATTGCCGTGCCAATCGGTGAGGTGATCGGGCTTCTGCTTCGTCATCCCTTCCCACCAGACGTCGCCGTCGTCGGTGAGAGCCACATTGGTGAAAATCGAGTTCCCGAGGTCGATCGTGCGCATGGCATTCGGATTGGTCGCGTAGCTCGTTCCCGGAGCAACCCCGAACAAGCCGTTCTCGGGGTTGACCGCGTAGAGCCGCCCATCGGCCCCCGGGCGCAACCAGCAGATGTCGTCGCCCAGCATCTCGGCCTTCCAACCGGGGAGGGTCGGTTCGAGCATCGCCAGGTTGGTCTTGCCACAGGCGGACGGGAAGGCGGCGCAGATATTGAAACTGCGCCCGGCTGGGTTGGTGAGCTTGAGGATGAGCATGTGTTCGGCCAGCCAGCCCTCGTCGTGGGCCATGGCGGAGGCGATGCGCAAGGCATAACACTTCTTGCCAAGTAGCGAGTTGCCGCCGTACCCCGAACCGTAACTCCAGATCTCCCGGGTTTCCGGGAAATGGGTGATGTATTTCTCGGGGTTGCAGGGCCAGGGTACGTCGGCCTGACCGGGTTCGAGGGGTGCACCCACCGAGTGCAGGCAGTGGACGAAATCGGCGCCGCGCCGGGTCATCTCTTCATCGACCGAGGTCCCCATCACCGTCATGATGCGCATCGACACCACCACGTACGCTGAATCGCTGATCTCCACGCCGAACTTGGGCTCTTCGGCGGCGAGGGGACCCATGCAGAACGGAATGACATACATCGTACGGCCGCGCATGCAACCGTCGTACAACCCCTTCATCGTCGTCTTCATCTCGGACGGATCGATCCAATGGTTCGTCGGACCGGCATCCACCTGGTTCTTGGAGCAAATGTAGGTCCGGCTCTCGACCCGGGCCACGTCTTGGGGATCGGTGCGGCAGTACACGGAGTTGGGTTTCTTGTCTGGATTCAGACGCTGCAAAGTCCCGCCCTCGACCATGAGAGCGATCAAGCGATCCCACTCCTGCTCGGATCCGTCACAGTACTCGATGGCATCTGGTTTTGTCAGAGAGGCGACCTCATTCGCCCATTCGACGATGGCTCGACAGGACGGGGTGGTACCACGAACCTGAAAACTGCGATCAGTCACTGAGAAGCTCCTTTGCTAGATTGCCCCACTCACGGGGTTGCATTGCCTAGCTCGCCACCCGTCGTGAATCTGTGTCCGTCCGGCTGACTCGACTAGAAGGACGGTATAAATCTACCCCAATCCACAGACAGTTTTGCACGGGGCCCTGGTCGTGTCACAACCTCACTAGAAGTCGGCTCGTCTCCTGCTGACAGGTAGCATATTCACGCACATCTGAGTTGTCCTTCTCGCTGTGTCCTGACGCAACTCACAGGCCATCACGCAGCAGTTTCCAGGACGCCTGCCAGGGTGGACATTCTCGCCCGCCGGGGGCTCGTGCACGACTGCTCAGCTGCCAGGCGGGAACCTAGGAATTTGCTACCATCACCTGCAAATCGGAATCCTCCTGTTAGGATTACAAATGTGATTGCGCGTAAAGCCTCCGAGGAGTTGCGCGAGCGGCTCGAAACATTCGCCGGGGCCATCCTCGTGGGACCCGGTGACATAGGAAAATCCACTCTGGCCCGCCAGGTGGCCGACGCGTGGCCCGCCGGCGCCGTCCACCTGGACCTCGGGCGGATCGCCGACCGACGTCGGCTGAGCGATCCCGGCGCGTTCTTCCGCGCGCAGGCCCCGCACTTGGTGGTCGTGGACCAGGTCCACAAGATGCCAGAGGTCCTGGCCGTCCTCAAGGACGTCATCGAAGACAACAGGAGTCACGGTCAGAGAACCGGGGAATTCCTGCTGATCAGTTCTGTGTCGTTGAACCGACTCCCCGGTGCTGAAGAACACCTCGCCAGACGCATTTCAGTGATGGAAATCTTCGCAGTGGCGCCCGACGAGGCAGCCGAGGCGGGGATCGAATTGCAGCAATTGTGGTTGCGAGGAGGTTTTCCGGACTCTCTGACTGCGAACTCGGACTTAGCGTCCGTCCAGTGGCGAGACTGCCTTGTCGACACCTACATGGACCGCGATGTCCCACACCTGGCCCCGCGGGTGGACCCTGATGTCATCCGGCGGCTGTGGACCATGCTCGCCTATTCCAGCGGTGATCTGCTCAATTCCAGCCGTCTGTCCGAGAATCTGGGGGTCAGCCCGCCCACCGTTTCGCGTCACATCGGCCTGCTCGAAGATCTGGGTCTGGTACGGCTCGTGGAACCCTGGCCAGCCGACCTGCCCCGCCGGTTGACCAAGTCACCCCGGGTGTACGTACGCGATACGGGACTGCTGCATTCTCTGGTGGAGATCGGCACCACCCATGACCTGCTCGGGCACCCATCCGTGGGCTCCAGTTTCCGCAGCCTGGTGGTCGAGTCACTGATCACGGCGGCTCCCCCATCCTGGAAGCCGTACTTTTTCCGTACTGCAAGTGGCACGCAGATCGACCTGGTGTTCGCACGGGGCAATACCGTCCAGGTCGGCGTTCAGATCGGCCTGACGGGAGAGCCGGCGACCGGGACCGGCTTCCACCGCGCTTGCGACGCCTTGGGAATCAGCCGTCGCTTCGTCGTGCGCCCTGACTCAGGCACCGACGAGGACCACCCGCAAGATTCGACGAGCGTGGGTCTGACCGACCTCGTCCGGCGCTGGCGGGACCTGGATCGCTGAGACTGGATCCGGTGATGACTGCTGGGCTCACCCTCACAGGTCGGGGAACCACTGCCTGACCTGGCGGGCGATTTCGGACTCGAATTCGTCGTCGTTATGATGCTCGTTGAGCCAGGAGGCGAAGGATCCTCCCACGGCCTGGTCGAGTGACTCACGGCAGCCGTCGGGATCGGTCACCGCAGCAACGAGCAGGTCCTCGGCTTGTTGGGCGGTCTGATAGAAGTACGGGTACTGCTCAGGCAAGATGGCATGGGCCCACTCCTTGTCGGGGAAGATGCCGATGACACCGGCCACCAGCGCCTCGACGTACTCCAATCCGTACGACTCCTCCTCCGCGGTGGCCACGAAAGCAGTAGTCCGGGCCAGCTGGGCCCAGTACTGGTCGCGGGACGGGATCAGCGGGCCGACCTTGGCCCAGCGTTCCCGGGACAGACGCATCGCCGAGTCGGTGACGATGCCGGATTCGGCCAACCGGGCCTCGACCTGGATGGGGGTGCGCTTGACCACCTTGGAGACGATCTCGAAGAACAGGTCTGGTCGCTTGCGCTCGTCCATGTAGATCGCCGGGTACAACACGACTGGCACGTCGGTGGCAGTACGAGGCTGGACATGTTCCATCCGGATGCCGAGGTTGACCCCGCCGATGTGGGCGCGCTCGGCCAGAGGCCTGACAACCCAGCGCTTAATGAGGTCTTCGACGGTGTGCTGGGTGCGCTGGGAATTGGTGAAGGTGGGGAACAGGGCGCACGACAACGCCATCGCCGCAACCTCGACCGGGTCCGAGTACCGTCCGGCGTCCCACCAGACAAAGTTCATGATCCTGGGATGGGCGCATCCAGCCGCCTTGATCGCCGAATAGGCCTGGACTGATGTGACCACATCCATATTAATCAGTACAGTGTCGTCAGCGGCAGCCATGTCCTGGGTGATCACCTCCAAACCGGGATAGTGGCGGGCATGGTCACCCACCAGCGCTGTGCCCGGGAAGACCCGCAGTAAACGCCGTACCAAGGTGTCTCCCGCCTCGTGACCCACGACCACCCCGTCAGCGCCCACGGTCAGATTCGCATACTGCACGGCGATCCTCATCGATCTCACTCTCCTCGGTCCAGGGTCATGGTCCTACCGACAGACTAGCACCGTCCGACGGAGGCTTACCGGGAGCAAAACTGAGGCATTGGTCACAGTACGATAACGGTTGCGGCTAGTGTGATCACGACTTAGCCAACAGTTATAGACGATGGCACCTGGGTGTCGCTAGAGTATGGAAACCTACAAATCTGTCCACCTACCTACCTATTAAGCAGGGACGCTCATGAAAACTAAACATGTCATCCTGGCGCCACTCATCATGCTCTCGATTGCGCTGATGGCTGCCGGATGCTCATCATCCACTCCCACTTCGAACTCCAGCGACACCCAGGCTGGCAATGTCGGAACCTTCAACTCCGGCAACCCGACCTATGATGCCATCATCAATGGCGGGGCCGTCGCGGACGATGCCACCATCAACGCCAACGCCTGGGCCACGGCCGTCAAGAAGGCAGGAACCCTGCGTGTGGGCGCCACCCAGACCTCCACGCTGTTCTCCCTCCTCGATCCGACCACCAACAAGCTCGTCGGTTTCGACGCAGGGCTGAGCCAGTTACTCTCCCGCTACATCCTGGGCGATGCCAAGACCGATATCACGGTCATCACCACACCCACCCGCGAACAGGTTCTGACTTCGAACAGTGTCGACGTCGTCTTCGCCACCTATTCGATCACCGCCGCGCGCATGGAGCAGGTTAACTTCGCAGGCCCGTACTACCAGTCACAGGCTGGCATCCTGGTCGCCGCGTCGAACACGTCCATCAACTCGGTGGCCGACCTGGCCGGCAAGAAGGTGGCCACCCAGGCCAACTCCACCGGCATCACGCTGCTCCAGAACGAGGCTCCGGACGCCACAGTGGTCGAACTGCCCGACAATGCCCAGTGCCTGGCCGCCGTCCAGCAGGGACAGGTCGACGCCTACGTCATCGACCAGGCCATCCTGCTCAACGCTCTGGTGTCGAACAACGACGTCAAGCTCGTCGGAGACCCCTTC
>WREX01000066.1 GCA_009779115.1 Propionibacteriaceae bacterium | reverse complement strand
TCAGCCCCCACCCTCCAGGGCTGCCTGGTAGCAGTACAGACTCTCATCCAGACTCAGTCCGATCTGTCCAAGGCCTCCGACCAGTTGCTGCAGGTGGCTCAGCAAGTGATGCAAGACAGTGCGTCCACGCAGCAGTGTTCGGTCCCCGGTGTCACGTCCTCCCCATCGCCGTCGGGTTCCCCGACCGGTTCTTCGAGTTCCGGTTCCCCGACTGGCTCTTCTTCGACGTCGGCCTCTTCATCCCCATCTGCGTCGGTTTCTCCACCTTCGTCGGGTTCGACCTCAACTTCTCACCCCTCGTCGTCCTCGACACCCCCACCGACTTCTGAGTCGTCACACTCGTCGACTCAGTCCCAGACTTCGGTCTCTGCGGGTTCCGGTGGAACCTCATCTCTGGGATCGGGCGGCTCGTCCTCGCTCGGTTCTAACACGTCGTCTTTAGGTTCTGGCTCGTCGTCCCTTGGTTCGCTGACCTCGTCCAGTCTGGGTGGTGCAGCCGGTCTGAGTTCATCTAACCGAACTGGCGGCTCGGGCGGCTCAGGCAGTTCCAACGTCAGCGTGGCGACTGCCGAAGCACAGGTGACTGCTGCTCAACAGGCCCTCGACCAGGCGAAAGCCAACTTGGCCCAAGCGACGATGACCTCTCCCATTGATGGGGTGGTCGCACAACTCTCCTTCGCTGTCGGTGATTCAGTCTCCACCTCCACGTCGGTCATCGTGATTGGCACCGGCCCGGCCACTGTGACATTGTCGGTACCAGTGGCCAGGGTCCCACTGATCAAGACTGGCCAGCAGGCGACGATCTCCCAGAACTCTCTGACCGTACCCGCCCTGGTCAACAGCGTGTCCCTCGTCCCCGTGTCGGGAACGGATTACTCGGTCACTATCGCAGCCACCGACTCTCAGGCCAACCAGCTCTTGGCCGGGGCGCCAGCGACCGTGACGATCACCACCGCCAACGTGTCCGGGGCAACCCTCGTGCCTGTCAGTGCCGTCACCCTGGATGCTTCAGGCGCCTCCGGTACGGTCCAAGTCGTTGCCAACAACGCGGTGTCAACGCAGAATGTCACAGTCTCAGCCGTCGGTGACACCGAAGTGGCGGTTTCCGATGGAGTCAAACCTGGCGATCACGTGATTCTCGCCGACAACTCCGTGGCTCTGCCCACGTCCACCAATGGTGTCGGCCAAGCCCTGACCGGTGGCGGTGGCGGCATGGGCGGCGGCGGCATGGGCGGCGGCGGTGTGACCGGAGGAGGCACGGGCCGTGTCATCACCAACGGTGGCTCCGGTGGTTCCGGCGGCTCCGGAGGTACGGGGGGCCGCTGATCGGTCGACGCGTGCCGTACCATCATCTGAACACCACATCGAATCATCGATGATCACCATATCTGGTGTGATCAGTCACCTCATCCTCCCACATGTTGTGGTCGCGTGTCGTTACTGCCAGTGGCGGGTTGATTGCACACCGTACCTCAACCCCGCTTTGACGGGAAAGCTGGTTGAGCACGTCGTCTAGAATGACCCCATGCCGAGGCGAGTGAGCACACCACCGGCAGGCGATCCCGAAGCCTTGGACTTGCGTGAGCGTCTGCTTGCGGGGGCTGTCCCACTTCCCGGGTACACCCCAGGCGATCCGCTGGACCTCAGACTCCTGGGCATCGGCGAAAGCCACGTTGCCTGGCTGGTCAGTTACAGCCCAGAGGAAAGGGTGGATCGCGTCCTGCGCATCCCTCGTCACCCCGTGGACCAGATGCCCAGACCGATGCCATGGGAGTACGCCGCACTGACCCGTGTGCCCGCTGAGGTGGGGACCCAGGGATTGCTCATGTCCGACTCCGCCGACAACCCCCTGGGCCGACGGTACATCTTGTCGACTTTTGTCCCCGGCCAGCCCAAGCCGATTGCGCAGTGGACCAATGAGGACCTCGCCCGGTTCGCGGCAACCCTGGTTCGCCTCCATCGGGAAACCGGCGATGTCCACGGCCCTGTGGCCAGCCCAGAGACGGGCCCCATCAACGTGGTTGCCAGCATGGAAGAGGGGTGGGTCTGGTGGTCCGACCACGAGCCCACGATCGTTGTTCGTCCGGAGGTGCAAGCCTTGTGGTCCAACGTCCGCTCCTTCGTAGACGCCCATGCCCAGGCCATATCCACCATCGATCGTTTCCCATTAGTCCATGCCGACTCCTGCGCCACCAACGTCCTTTTTGACGGCGATGACGTCCGCCTGATCGATTGGGAGTGGGCCGAGTTCTCCGACCCTGCCCGAGACCTGGCCCTCATCGGCGGCGAAATCCATGGTGGTCCTTGGTACGTCCCGCTGGCCCCCGATCGAATCGACCGATTCCTGATTGCCTACGCCGATCTTGCCGGAATCAGCCAAGCCGATCGGCCCGGGCTCAACCTCCGCCGTCAAACCTGGATGGTGTACGAACGTTTCATGTCCTGGCTGCTCGTCCTGTCCCGTCAACGAACCCACCCCGGCTCCGGCTATGCCGACACATCTGCCATGATGCGGCAAACATTGCAACGGTTCCTCGGGATGGACTGATCCTATTCGGGGGATTCACGGGCTATCCACGAGCCCTGAGTTTGGGTGTTCGTTGTAGTCAAGCCCGAATTCACCGATTGCTGGCGTCGCGAGCGACACTGTGGGGGTGCGATGGGTCGGCGGGTGGCGTGAGGGCAGACTGGACGTGAAGTGGAGCGACGCCCGACGAGCCAGCGTGCCTCCACAGCGTCGCGCAGCAGCCATGGATCGGTGCATTCGGGTCAAGCTAAAAAATCGGTTGAAGTCCCGGTACCTTGTCGATGGCCCCTCCGGCGTACCCTCTGTGCTGGTGTCCACGTGGCTCAATGTCGGCGGGCGCCTCGTCCCCCCAAGATGTCCATCCAGGCCGGGGGTGGCGGGCGAACAGTTCCAGGTACGGCCCAGGCGAACAAGCCTCGATCAGCGCGTACTGCTCGTCCGGCTTGCGGGAGTGTTCGCGCTTACGCGTCTCAATCATGTTGACCTGGCTGCGCCCAGGTGCCAGAGTCCGCAGTGACCCTCGTACCCCGAAAAGGATCAACTCTGTGACATTGCGGAAATAGAACCCCACCCCGCGCCCGTCCGGACCCCCATCTTTCCGCCGTTTAGCCCAAACGATGTTGGAAACATACCGGAACCCCCAGGCCCGCATGACCGCCAGCCCCTCCACCAGCAGTGCGTTAGGCACCCAAAGATAAAGATGAGCATTGTCCGCTGCCACCGTGGCTACATCAATAGCACAAATCTCATCAAAAGAGAGCGTCCGATACCGATCCAGCCGCCGATGCTCCGGCGCCACTTTCCCGGTCCGATTCAGAAACCGCCACGGCGGATCCGCCAAAACCGTACCAAATCCCAACTCAATCCGGGGCAAACTGTGAGCCCCATCGTCGATGTGCAACGAGTCCGCATCTGCGTCGCCAACAACCGGCACACCAGCAACACCCCGCTCCGCAAGCCCCAGCGCAAGCGACCCCCCCACCCCGTCGTCAGTGGTACCCGTCACATGTGTCACGACAACCAGATTAGCAATCATGATGGGCAAACGCGCGGCATCAGTCCTGTCCAGATTCAACCAGCGGCCGAAGTTCTGCAGGCAACCGCATCCGGGCCTGCTGATCGCCCGAACGTGCCCGGTCGAGAAGCTCCAACGTGCCCGTACATTCTGCGCCTCGATGAGACCGGGGCTCAGGGTTCTCCGTGACGTGAGAAAGAACCTTTCGGTACTTGTCGGGTATCTGCTCCTGCACCGTGGACAACTCTTGGTGCACACGTGGGGTTGCGGCCACATGGCCTGCCCCATGGCGAGAAGTGACTATGGTTGTCGATACGTTCTCGCTTGATTCGGGGTCATACCAGTCCCTCAACAGGCCGACCGTCAACCGTAAAGATTCGCTGCCAGCGGACCTCCACTGGAGATGGTGACGCAGCATGGGATCTCTCAACTCGTACCAAGTGTGGCGCTGGTCACCATGTGGTTGTTTCATGGCCCGGACCCACCTGTTTTCTTTCAACAGTCCGAGGGCCTTCGTCACGGTTTGTGGGGTGAGGCCAGTCTTGACTGCAATTTCGGAAGCTGTCAACGCAGCTGATGGGCCCTCGGCGAGTTGGCGTGTGATCGCCTGCTGGTTTCCGGGAAGACTCCACAATAACTGTTGATAGCACGGAACAAGTCCTTCTATCAGTCCTTCGACCGCCGGGATCAACTCGTCCAAAGTGTCGACACTCAAGCAGTCGGAAAAGACCATCCAGATCCGTGGAGACCCATCCGTGAGTTGGCTGACCGCTCGGATCCGGGCTTTGCCCCAGTCCGACTGTAGGGCTTCGGCCAGTTTGTCGTCTCCACGATCCCTGGCTAGCAGGGTCAACAACTGGCGGCCATCCTCAGCGGTCAGTCCGTCGACTGGCATCTCGGTCAATCCCCCAAACCACGGCATCTTCCGATTGCGTACTGCATCAAAAAGGGCCGGTGTTGCCGCCAGAATGAGGACACGACCAGAGGTTTCGACCCAGGCACGCAGATCGTCTTGCCCAGCCAGACCGATGGCACTGAAAACCTTGTCAAGGTTCTCGATGACAAGGGCAAGAGTACGTGTCCCAGCAGTGTCAAGCAATGCTTTCTCTAGCGCTCCCGCAGATCGCTCCAATCCGACATCAACCCCCAATCCACGCCCAAGTTCTCGGAGTAAATCCACATACGAAGTCAGCCCAATGGCATCCTCGGGTATTCGCGCGATGAGCAGGCCTGCTTTGATCGTCGGGTCTGCCTCGGCCCGGTGGATCGCAACCTGGAGGAGGTGTGTCTTGCCCGCTCCTCGGGGGCCCACCAAAATCGTGTGCTGTCGTGTTTTCGTTGTCGCCGCCAGTCGCATCCGCTCATCCAAGACAGCCAGCAGACGATCCCGGCCGACCGTACGCCGCTCAAGATCCTCAGGGCGCTCCTGACTTGGGGTGAACGGACGAGTGCTCATTCAAGCCTCCGATTTCGTCCCACCAGGGCTTGAGGATCGCCAATGCCTCCAGCATTCGGTGTCAGTGGGTCGAGCCCCTCCGGAATATCGGGCGCCCATTCCAGGTCAATGTCATCAATCACATTAAAAATGTATACGTCGAATATAACGTACGTCAAAAGTAACGTACGTTATATTCGACGTACGTTTCACCTGACTTGCGCCACGTCCGAGGTTATGTGGTTTCATCGGTTCAACCGCACTTGATATCGTGCCTTTTGGATGGACAGGTCGGGCGAACCGAGTGCGGTTGATCCACGTGGGCAGAAGATGCATATCCCTATCAGCTTCAGAGATGAGGCTTAAAGAATTCTTTCACTGTAGAGGGTGTCGGGCGATTACTCGATCCAGTGGTCGGACAATCTTAGTTCATGCACCTCAAAGTAATAGAGATCCTAAGTGCTGTGCCCCAAGCATCTGTAGTAAGGGTGATCAAGAGCGTTATCCCAGGTGTGGATAACTCTACTGAAAGAGTCGGTCATGGTGTGGAATGGATGTCAGAATTACTTCACATCGGCGAGGACACCATGAACAAGCTGAAATACATCACAACCATTGTCGTTTTAGCCGGTACCCTGACAGCATGTTCTCCGAGAGTCTCGCCTACACCCACAGCCCCCGTTGACTCTTCTGTCCCTGCGACGGAGTCGACGCCCATTGTCACCCCAACTCCCCAGTGGACTACTGAGGAGCAAGCCGCCATCGACTCCGTACAAAAGTATCTTCAAGTCTGGGCGACCATCGGACAAGGGCTTCCCGATTCCAATGTGGCCCAGATCCGTAATGTCGCCTCAGACCCCATTGCGAATGACACTCAGGACCTCATGACCCAGTGGGCGGCCAAGGGCTGGCACCTGGAGGGGGCCCCTAGTTTCGTACCGAGCCTTGTCACGCCCGGAGCTCTGGACGACCAGGGCCAGCGATATCACGTCTCCGGGTGCTACATCATCACAGGCTCGTACCTGGCCGACTCTGCAGGCAATGAGGTTGGCACGAGACGTGCAGAACGATCTCCAGGCACATACGAGGTGATCCAAACCACGTCAGGTGCGTACTACGTCACCGACGATTCAACAGAGGACGGGACATGCTAAAGGGAGCATCACTTGCAATGAGCATTGGTCTCCTGATCATGGGCGTTCTGTGCGTCCCTTCAGACAGTGCTGCTGACGGTTCTGCGGACGGATGTACGGCAAGCGTGAAATTGGAGTCACAGTACGACAGTGGATCCGCGACGACAAGTGTCTCATGTAGGAGCACCGTCGGCGGTTCATCAGGGCAGTCGTCCGTTTCACATGACTCGTCTGGGACCTCGCAGACGAGCTCATGTCATGACTCAAGCGGAGCTGAAGTTGCTTGCTGGGTCGATGACTATTGGTGGAGTTCGACTTTCAATCTCTACTGTGAAACCGCCCAGTTGGCGGATGACAATGTCTTGTGGAATCTTCACCGGGATTCACAGGGCAATCCGCAAGGGACTTTCTACATGTGCCGCAGTTTCGGTAAGGAAGCTACCACGGATGCTCCATACTGGTCGGAAACCGGTCCGGCAACTCCAGTCAAGCCCGGTGCTGATCCCGTTACTGTGGTGCGATCTGCTGTTGCGTCGCTGGGTCTGCATCCCCCTACTGTTGGGGTGGGAGCTTATACCTACCCCGGGTACGAAGACTGGGGACTTTCATGGTGGGTCGGAGCACCCATGTGGTTGTGGGTCGACTCCACCGATCCCCTGCAATGGGGTACTCACACAGTGACTGCCACGCAAGACGGAATGACTGTCACTGCATCCGTCACTGCCACCCAAGTTAGGTTCGACCCTGGAGACGATACTGAACTGGTCACATGCAGAACCCCTGGGACTCCTCGTCCTTGGAATCCTGACGATCCGTTGTCGCACCACTCCCCGACCGGATGTGAGCACACGTACCTAACCACCAACCAACTCGGAGACAAGACCTCCCGCTTTTCAGTCAGTGCCACCGTCACTTGGACAGTGGATTGGACCACCACCGATGGACAAGCTGGCACGTTCACCACAGACATCACCTCGGCGACTACCCCTGCCATCCATGTCGGTGAACTGAGCGTCGTCCTGACTACTCCACCGCACTGACCAGTCGTGTCGTCACATGCGAAATTCGAGTCATGGGATTCCCTTGCGCGGTCGTCCGGGTCTCTTGACCCACCCGTCATAGGTGAGTTGGTACGACACATGACTCAAGCTGGTGTTCGATGCACTCAGCTGAAATCAAGTGTTTCACAAGTAAAAACGTCGTCCACTAAACAGAGTTTCCGTTATTCGCGTCTAGTACTCGCACTGGAAAGAATGAGTGGACACAAGAGTGGGGACCAGTCCGAGGCATGGTCAGGCTGATCCCCACAAAATGTTTGTAAATCTGATCTACTTTAGTTGTTCGTTACCTGTGGCGGTGTCGCGAGGACACGATGAGGGCCCGGTCCCGAATTCAAGTTCACATCGGTGAAGGCGTTCGGATCGGTGGTCAGAATCTGGACGAGGAGGTTTTGCAGATACTGGCTCAACGCTGTGAGGTGCTGCTTGTCAGGCGAGGCGTTGTAGTACTGGTTCCAGTACGTGTACTGGGTGATCTCCTGCTGGAGCGCGCTCTGGCCATGGTTGTGCGACGACTGCTGGGCAGCGCTTGGTGCCGTACTGTCCGTTGGTGTGCTGGTAGTGGTTGGATCAGCCACAGGCGTGCTGTCCGCTGTCATATCATCTGCAGGTGCGCTGTCATCGGGTGTGACGTCGACCGGAGTGCTGTCGCTGACCTGTGACGGCTGTTGAGCCGTGTCCGTGCCGGCGTTGGTGGGTGGTACTGCCAACACGGAAACATCCGGTACGGCGATCGGCGCCGCGTTCGACTGCGAATCGGATGGGCCACCGCTGAGCACCCGTGGATCGTTGGTCAGCAACTCACATTCGAGAGCGGAGAGGAACTGGTTCAACGCGGCGAACATATGTTGTTCCGACGTCGTCGTCCACGAAGCTGGATTCTCCTGCATGTCTTGTATTGCTGCGGAATAATACTGCCCCCAGTACGTCGCGTTGTTGAGCTGGGCCTGGAGTGTGGCCTGATCCATCGGCGACTGGCCACTGCTGGCAGCCGCACCAACTACAGGTGTGCATTGCGTACCTCCAGAAGGCTGATCACACGTGTAAACCCCGTACAGAATTCTCGACTCGATGCCTTGGACGTACTGGTTGAGACCGGTGAACATGTTCTGTTTGGAAGACTGTGTCCACGACCCTGGATTCTGCCGCATGTCTTGGATTGCTGCGGAATAATACTGATTCCAGTAACTGGCATTGTCAAGCTGACTCTGGAGAATAACCTGATCCTCATTGGGAGAGGATTGCTGGGTAGGAGCAGTGTCTGTTGCCTGAGGGGCCGGTGCGAGTGCCTGACTGGACCCCTGATCCGAAGACAGCTGCCCGGTGTCAAAGGCATCCGGATTGTCCGCCAGAATCTCTGCCTGGAGGGTCTGGATTTTCTGCTCTGTCAGCGTGAGTCGCTGCTGAGAAGTGGCTGACCACGAAGTCGGATCATCCTGTTTCTGCTGCAACATCGAATCATATGACTGACTATAGTAATTGTATTGATCGGTTAATTGCTGGAGCGTGAGCCCCTGCGTCGAATCGTCGGCCACGGCGAGACTGTACCCGCCACTAAAAATGACCAGCGAGAGCCCCGTTACGGCTGCCAAGCCCTTGATTGACTTGTTCATCGTACTCTCTTCCTTGTAATGAATGACGCTGATCGGACGACCAGTGAGTGTGCTTCCACCCGAATCCACCGATCCATGGCTGCTGCGCGACTGGGTGCCGGTACGCTGGCCCGCCGGTCACCGTTCAACAGACGTCCTGTCTGCCCTTACCGCAACCGCCGACCCATCGCATCGGCACAGTGTCGCTCACGACTCCAGCAATCGGTGGATTCGGGTTCCACTACTTTCGACTGTAAAACGAACGTAGTGTCATGTCGATGGGACCAATATCCCATGTTCCTATATATTTGCTTGTCAAGACCATTTAATTCAGTAAAAAATGAGTAAGATCCTTAGCTCACAGGCATGGCCCTGTCCGAGTGGTAGTGAGGTTCAGCACGCTCCCAGCCACATCGCAATGATGCATAGCACTTCATACCATGCCCATGGAAGAAGGAACCCGCAGCACCATGCTGGAGACCTTTACGCAAACTGTGGATTGGCCCACACGACCGTCACCTGTGACGGAGGAGACTGAGCGGCGACGAGCACAGTCACCTTCAAACGCACGCGCAGGATCGTCGACACATCAACGTTGACGTCAGTCGTGTGACCGTAGGTCATATCCGCAGACCACAGGGAGTTCCCTTCCAGATCAAGGACCTCGAAACGGGTCGTCACGTCGGTGGAAGTGGAATTGTCATCCTGGCCGACCGTGGCCTGAAAGGTCGTGACTCCGACAGGCACAATATAATCTAAATAACCATTGTCACCAACGTTTTGGCTTCGGGCATTCATTTCGCAGGCCTTGGCGTCTGTGTAGACAGTTTTGGACAGGGTTGCCGTCTTATTCATCCAACTCCAGGCGCTGCAGCCACCTGAATCAACAGTAGACAGATCTGCCAGGCGAGTCGTCTTTGACGCCGACGTGTCTGCGCCGGGGCTAGGAGAGGAAGTGCCAGGGCTCGGCGAGGCCGTTGGTTGCGGAGTCGCGGTGCCCTGAGGTGTGGCACTCGGCGATGGAGTCGCGGTGGGGGTCATGGGGCTTGCAGGCACTGTCACTGTCTCAGTAGAGGTCACGATTACCTCTGGCTGTGTATGAGAGGAAAAGGCCCCACCCACAAGCCATCCAATAGCGATCCCAACGACAAGAACGATGACAAGAGCAACAATGACAACTTTCTGCCGAAGCAGGTAAGTCCACGACGGGTGCTCCTTCGGATCATTCATGAAAAACTCCCCACTCCCACACAATAATGATTCAAATATTAACCGCTCAAGCCCCAGGCCTGTTATCCAAACCGTCAATCCAGTCTGAGTTAATCATGGTTTGTCTGCCTACGCAACGATTCAGTTGCATTCATTAAGATACTTTCGCAAGAGTGCTCCACTCGAATCAGCTCACAGCGTCCTGTCCGTACTGCTCACTGATGTTGCCCCAGGTGGCCGCCGAGACGCGAGAGTGGAAAACTGTCACCATGGGGAAATCCACAGCAACGGTAGCCACTGCGATGAGTCAGCCGGGCCATCATCGCCGGGCCGGAGTGAGAAAGCGTGTCACATCCGTTGTTGCTGGTGTTCTGGGGATGGCCCTTGTCGCGGCCATGTCCGGTTGCACCATCTCCCCGCCTGGTCCCGTGCCAACGCCCGTGGTCACCCCCGCGTATGGGGTTTTCGCGCCGACGGTGGCGTGGTCGGCGACGTTCGGTGGCACTGGCGAGGATCAGTTCTGGGCATTGGCTGTTGCTGACGATGGCAGCATGATTGTCGCAGGGGACACCGACTCGGCCGATGGCGATTTTTCGCCCAGTCAGGGGGACTGCGACGCCGTACTGGCCCGCGTCTCGCCCGCTGGTGAATTGGAGTGGTCCTTGACCCTCGGAGGTACGAAAGACGACAGCTTCCGGTCCGTGTTGCTTCAACCCGACGGCAGCATCGTCGCAGTCGGATACTCGGACTCGGTCGACGGTGATTTCGTCCGAAACGGGGGGAGCGGCGGCGGGATCGCGGCCAGGGTGACGGCTGACGGGCACCTCTCCTGGGCCCGGTCCTATGGGTCAGCCTCGGATACCTTCTTGTCGGCCGCCATGGAACCGGACGGCAGCATCATCGCATCGGGATGGGGCCAAGGCCCCACTGGCCTGCTCGCACACATCCTGCCCACCGGAAAACTCGACTGGATCAACGACTATTCAGACAACGGTGAAACCATGTTTGCATCAGTCACCATGGGTACAAGTGGAGATGTCGT
>WREX01000065.1 GCA_009779115.1 Propionibacteriaceae bacterium | reverse complement strand
CCTTGATGCGTACGACGCCCATGCGGGCGAAGGTGTGGCGGCTGGATTGTCCGCAGCCGCCACTGCCTGCGCCCAGGGCCGTGACGCGACCATTCCCATGGTCGCCCACAAAGGGCGGGCATCATACCTCGGGGAGCGCAGCCAGGGACACCAAGACCCGGGCGCCACATCGATGACGATGCTTGTTGAAGCAGCCAGCCGTACTCTTTCCTAGGGGGTACGGTCAGGCTCACAGGTCGGGCGCCATCGTCGGCGCCCGACCTGTGTCCGGACCAGGGATCACGCCTGTTATGAGTTCATTCTGCCGAGAGAGGGAATCATGATTGGAATTGTTGTTGTTTCGCACTCTCAGGCGCTGGGGACTGCCGCCGCCCAGCTGGCCGCTGAGATGGTCCCGGATCAGGCCCGTCCGCAGCTACGGGTGGCCGCCGGGTTGGACGAGGTCACTCTCGGCACCGACGCGGCAGCCATTGCCGAAGCCATCACCGCCGTGGACTCACCCGACGGTGTGCTCGTCCTCGTCGACCTGGGCAGTGCCATCCTGTCGGCTGAGATGGCGCTGGAGTTCGTCGAACCCGAGGTGAGTGGTCGTACTGTGATTTCTCCGGCGCCCCTGGTCGAAGGCTTGATCGCGGCCCTCGTGACCGCCAGCACAGGCGCCTCGCTGGAAGAGGTGGCCCAAGAAGCAGTACGAGGGTTGGTCGGCAAGCAGGAACAGTTGTCGGACAGTGAATCGATGGTCAGCAGTACGCAACCACTGCGCGATACCGGCAATGTGTCTGGGGAACCGGCGTCTGGTGTCGCATCTGACAAGGGAGGACTGAATGACACAGGTGGTGCCACGACCCCTGTGCGCCCCCTGATTTTTTCGTGGTCCATCAGGAATCCCCATGGATTGCATGCCCGTCCAGCGGCTGCCCTGGTGTCGGGGATGAGAGGATTCGACGCGACCATTGACGTGTCGAATTCCTCGTCCGGCAAGGGTCCGGTGTCTGCTTCGAGCCTCACTCTGCTCCAAACTCTGGGCCTGCGCCAAGGCGATCAGATGGAGGTACGGATCAGTGGCAAAGCCGCCCACGAAGCCCTGGACCAACTGACCCTCCTGGCAAACGACGACTTCGGCGAGGGGCAGATCGCCCAGAAGAGCATCCCAGCAAGGACTGCAACCACCCGCCCGGCTACTGGCGACGGCCAGGTCGGCAAGAGTCCCGCGCGGACCGGGCAACAGATCGCCATCGGACCTGCCCTGCATGTTCGGCTCACTCCTGATCTGTCTGGCTATCATCCACTGGACCCCTGCACAGAGGAGACCCGGCTCGACCAGGCAGCAGCACAAGTCACCAACATGTTGCGTCGGTTGCTTCAGGAATCTCCCCAGGGAATCTACGAAGTCCAAGAGTTAATGCTGTCCGACGCTCTTGAGCATGTACGAGAAGACATCCAGCGGGGTTCCTCTGCTGTGGACGCAGTGCAGGCATGGTTCACGAGCCTCTCTGATCAACTGCAAGCCATCGACGACCCGTACTTGAGAGCCCGGGCTGAGGATCAACGAGGGTTGCGGCGGATGATGCTGCGGGCTCTGACCGGTCAGCCGATCACGGCGGGAACTGCATCAGGAATCCTCATCGTGCAGGAGCTGGACCCTGTCACAGCCGGGTCGGTCGATCCGGACCGTTGTCTGGGAATCATCACGACCTCGGGGGGCGCCACCGGTCATGGGGCACTGCTAGCCCAAGCCCGAGGGATGGCGTTGGTCACAGGCTGTGAGCAGGCGGAAGATGTTCCCGACGGTACGACGGTGGCCATCGATCCGGTGAATAACCGCGTGTGGATCAGTCCCAGTCCGGACGAGGTCGACGCGCTGACCATCGAGACAACCAGACGTGCCGACGCGGCCCAGCAGGCCAGTCACCTGTCCCAGGACCCGGCAGTCACACGGACGGGTGCACGTATTCTCGTCGAAGCCAACATCTCTTCTGTTCACGACGCCATCGACGCGGACCAAGCAGGGGCTGATGGATCGGGCCTGATCCGTACCGAGGTTCTGTTCGGGGCATGGGACCGTGAACCATCAGCGGAGGAACAAGCAGATGTGTTCATCCAGATTGGCACGGCTCTGGAGGGCCGCATGGTCACGGTGCGGGCCTGGGACCCCGGTGGCGACAAGCCCCTGGCCTTCCTCCCCCAGGATCCCGAGGCGAACCCAATGCTGGGCGAGCGCGGAATTCGTGCGATCCAGCGTCTGCCGCATCTATTGGACGAACAATTAACAGCTGTTCTCTTGGCGAGCAAAGAGATCCTGGTCCGTGTCATGGTCCCGATGATCGCCGTCCCGGATGAGATGGTCTGGGTCCGTTCCCGGATGGCCGACCTGGAGCGTGCCGTGGGCCGACAGGTCCTAGTCGGGATGATGGTGGAAACACCGGCAGCAGCATTGTGCGCCCAAGACTTCACCGCCGTGGCCGACTTCATCTCCTTCGGCACTAATGACTTGACCCAGTACACACTCGCAGCCGACCGGGGGAACCCCCACGTCGCCAAGCTCTCGCAAGGACCGATCACTGCCGTGTGGGACCTCATCGGCATTGCGGCCCGGGCCTTCGCGGGCAAACCGGTCGGAGTCTGCGGGGATCTCGCGTCACGTCCCGACGCGGTGGGCCGTCTCATCGACCTCGGAGTCACCGAACTCAGCGTACGCCCGCCCCTGATCGGCACCATCAAGGAAGCAGTTCGTTCCTGGGACCCTGACCTGGGAGCCTAGTTCGAACCTGACCCCGACTCCTTGAACGGAGGTCTTTCCGTGAAGGGTGAAGACAGCGGCGTGATCCCGGGCGACTTCGCCGTGACCGGCCACGGGGGTGGACCAGCAGGACGGGGTGGCTCGACCGGGGCCGGAGGTTCGCGCTCGGCGGGCTCAGTGTCACCATCACCAGATTCAGTTAGCGAGGGTGACTGCGTAGATTCAGACTGAGGGGACGAGGCCAGTGATGATGGCGACTCCGCCCAGGGCGAGAAGACCGCCGGTGAACCTGTTGGCGGTGTGAACCCCGTAGTCGGGCGCGGAATCGTATCTGTCGAGAACTGATGTTGATCGCTGCCTGGAGAAAGCAACCCCGGCGTGGGTGACGTGAGATTCGGCGGTGGAACAGACGGTTCCATGACCGCAGGTGTCAGTGGTACCGACGGAGAAATCGGCAATCCAGTAGCGGGAATCGCCATCGGCTCCGGCACTGGGGAGCCGGACGGCGATTTCGCCGGCGCCGGTGAAGCCGGAGATACGGCAGGAGGATTGGTCGACGGTGGTGACATGGGCGATCCGAGCGGTGGATTCACCACCCACGGCGAACCAGAGGGCCCAGGTGGCCGATCAGTGGAAGGCGGGGTGGCAGGGGGGCCGAAAGACGGGTTGACTGACGCGGGCGCAGGGGGTGATCCATAGAGCAGATGCGCGGGAGTCGGGGACACGAGGGGTCCCGAGAGGCCATTCGGAGGAGCGGATTCAGCTGCGGGCATCTGCGGCATCCCAGACGTCGGTGATCCTCCAGGCATCGGTGGCATCCCAGACGTCGGTAATCCCCCTGGCATGGGTGGCATCCCAGACGTTAGTGACCCTCCAGACATCGGCGGCATCCCAGATGTCGGCGCCCCCCCGGGCATCGGCGGCAGCCCGGGCGTTGGTGCTCCGCCATAGGCCGACGGTGTCCATGGAAGGGGTGCCATTCCAGACGCAGATGGTGCCGCTGGAGCATATGGCGGTGTCGGCATTGGCGGGACGCCGGGTGTCTGGCCGTAAGGCAGATACCCCGCAGGCACATAGGCTTGGCCACGTTGAGGGGAAGGTATCGCCGATAGCCACGAGTACTGCGTCTGCTGCTCGCGAACCGTGGAGTCGAATCGCGGTAGATCGGCCTTGGTGGCCGTTTGAGCAATCTGGGTGAGGTGGGCCACCCAACGTTTGGGTTTGACGACCTGGGGTGTCGCGGCGCCGGGAGCGGACAACCGCACCAAACCACGACGGCGGGCGACGATATCCACCAACACAACCAAGATCAGTTGTATTACCAGGTAGATCAGAACTCCGGGACCGGCCGAGCCGTCACTGCGATCCATCAGACCCGAGAAATCTGTGAAGGGAAGTGTCCATTCGGAGAAGATGTTGTTGACGACGTGAAGAGCGATGCTCGCTTCGATCCCACCGGTTCGATAGGCCAGCCACCACATCAATAAAGCCACACAGAAGTAGTTGGCGTTGAGCCAGGGATCCTGGGCGTCGTGAAGGTACATGAAGAACGCACTGGGAAGCACTGCGGACAAAACCAACCCGACCCACCGGAAGGGGATGATGGACGTGACCAGTCGGGGCAGCAGCCCACGGGCCATGAACTCTTCCCCAGCACACTGAAAAGGGGTGGTCAGAAGAATCGCGATGATCATGAACCCTGTGTACGACTTGAACTGCAAGTCATGCAGGCCATAGTCAGTGGGACCTGCCAGGATGATCTCCAATGCTGTCTCAACGGCGTACCCGGCGGCGAAGATCCCCAAAGGGATGAACAGCCACTTCCACCGGAATCGTCCCACGACCGATGACAGCCAGCCAAATCCCTGACGGAAGAAAAGCCAGGACACCAGAACGGCGACGGGGATGATGACGGCGAGGATGACGTTATTCAGCAAGAACGTCGCTGGTGTCGTGATCCCTTGGAGAAGCGCTTTAGTCCAGGACGCATGAGACAAGCCGACTCCGAAGCCGACGGCGACTTGCATCCCGTAGAAGAGCACCACAAAGACGACCAGGCCGATCAGGCCCCACCACCACCTGCGGGCAGGAACCTGGAAGAACCGCATCGAGTCCTTCAGCTGTGTGGGCAAGAACAATTTGGCCTGCACTGGCTCCGGCCACGACTGCCCCGAGAATCCGTACCCACCCGGGTACTGTTGAGCAGGACCTGGGTACGAGGACACCGGCGCCCCAGGGGGGTAGGTTCCATAAGCGGGATAGGACATAGGGTCAAGTCTGTCACGGACCAACGACAAATCCGAGGGTCATCCACAAGCCATGTACGCTTCCCAGATGGGGACGATCAATCATTTTACCTAGTCACATAGTATTCAAAACTCCCCTGAGAAAACGAGAACTCAGTCTGCCGCTGATGAAGAATATCCCATGAATTCAGGTCTGCCGTGTCGGCAAAACGATTTCTGATTCACGGAACTGGCTCACAGTGTTGCTCGCGGCACCAGCGATCGGTACATCCGGGCCCAAGCAATCTCTGCCACAGTCGTACTATTGATCTATGCGTTTTTCCTCGCACCCTCAAGGGATGGGCCACACCCATGGATAGCAAGATTCGTACCGGAAACCGTGACTGGAAGAACTGGGTCTCGCTGGCGGCCCGGCTGATCCTCGGCGTGGTGGTGATCTGGGCCGGCCTGTCCAAGGTGGGCAATCTGGCCGGCTCTGTCCAGTCGACCTCGTCGTACCAAATCCTGTCCTACGACCTGGCACAATTCGTCGGTTACGCCCTGCCCTTCGCCGAGATCGCCCTCGGCATCGTCCTGATTCTGGGGCTGTTCACCCGTGTCATGGGGGCCTTGGGCGCTCTGCTCATGCTGGGGTTTGTCATCGCCATTGCCAGTGTGTGGGCGCGCGGCATCTCGATCGATTGCGGCTGCTTCGGCAACGGTGGACCCGTCGACCCCAGTACGGCCACAGCCGGGTACCCATGGGAGATCTTGCGCGATGTCGCCTTGATGGCCTGTGGGATCTGGCTGGTCTTCGCCAAACCCTTCTTGGCCGTCGACTCCTGGCTCTTCCGTCCCGTGGAGGACATCATCGCACAGAAGGACCGCAAAAAGCGGCGCTGACAAGGGAAGGCCATCACGGGGACGGCAAATCTCCGGCAACCGGCGAACCCACCGGCTCGATCCGGTCAGACCTCACAAATGGCGCCCAGTGGCGATCACCCTGAACATCTTGATGTTGATCGCTGCCAGCCGTATCACCTGATAAAACAGGTTGCGGCGATGCTTGAGGGTGGCCTTGGTCGGCAACGGTGAAGCCAGGATGGACTGCTGGGCTACAGGATCGGGAACGCTCATGGTCGTGTCTTTCGTGGGGTGCGGGGACTATTCGGGGATGACCCACCACAGGGGATGGGCTTTGGCTTTGTACAAGAACAACACGTGCAATAAGTGCTTCATCCAGTGGCCGGCAAGGCCGATCTCACCCGACGTACCCTTCAGATCTCGTCCGGTTGTGGGGAAGGCCTCCCAGTCAGGCACAATCGGGTTCATCGTCATGGAAGCCGCCGAGCCTCCGAGGAAACTCATCCCGGCAGAGGCCACGCAGGCTGCGCCAATCCTCGTCATCGGCGCCTCGTGAGCTGGTTTGCCGTTGCCCTTGACCCGGTCCACGATGGTCTCGACGACGGCCTTGGCGATCATGCCCGACGGCATTCCAGTACGCGGCGGTGCCGGGGTGATGACCGTGCCATTGGGCGACGTGCGCGGCTGGGAGATCTGATGCGGCGGCGCGAATGCGATCCCGGCAGCGAACAAGTTGTCGTACAGCGGAGACTGATAGGTCTTGGGCCAGTCTGCGGCACGCCAATTCTCGTAGGCGCCCGCCTGATAGTTGGCGTCGACCTTCAAGAAGCCGGCCGGGTTGAAGATCTTGTCGGAGATGTCTTGGCCCTCGCGGTCGTACGCCTTGAGGTCGGCTCCCCGGAAGGGTGGGAGAAGCATGGCGAAGTCGAAACTAAGGTCGTGCGTCGTGCCGTCCAACTGCTCATAGTGGACCATGCCCGGTTCGACCTTGGTGCAGTGGGCGCCCAGAACCGCATGGATGTCGCGTTCGCGGAAGAAAGATTCCGTCCAAATCTTGGAGGTGGTTTGGTACCCCTGCTGGGTGAAGACGAGCCCGCCGACGCCGAAGTCGCCCAGTTGTGCCTCGTTGGTCAGGTAGACGACCTCGGCCTTGTCTCTGACCCCAGCCTCGCGCAGAGCGAAATCGAGGTTGAAGGTGTACTCGAAAGCGGCCCCCTCACACGTGCAGGTGCCGTGGCCAACCCCGACAATGAAACGCAGGTTCTCCCCGGCCTGGAGGCGGGCGATGGCCGCTTGCAACTGCTTCGCGGTTTCGGTGGCGTGGGCCGCGGTGCACACCGACAGGGAGTTGGAGTCCGGTCCCAGGCCCTCGGTCGCGGCAAAGTTCAGTTTCGGGCCGGTGGCGTTGATCAGGAAGTCGTACTCGATCTCCTCCTCGCGATCCTCGCTACCGGGCTGAGTCGACTTGGCCACGACGTAACCGCGCTGATGCTTCTCCCCTCCCTCGGGATGGATGGACAAGGCCAGGGCTTGATGGAAACCGATCTTCTTCTTGCGATAGACGGGAGCCAACGGGAAAATGACCTTCTCCACTGGCATTTTCCCTACTCCGACCCAAATATTGGACGGAATCCAGTTCCAATTCGAGTTCGGCGAGACCACAAGGACCTCGTCTGACGAACCGAGCATGCGTCTGGCATGCAAAGCAGCGGTGTGCCCGGCTACCCCTGCGCCCAGTATCACTAATCTGGCCATTTAAGTACTCCCAATGTAACGAAAATAATACCCCCTAGGGTATACCCGACAATGGTCCTCCACAAGCCAAGCATGGAACTGTTCTATCCTGGCTAAAACCGCCTACCAGTGAAGAAAACCTGCTTGTCATAGCGCGACCACTAGGGATGTACCATTGTGCAATACAAGATACCGAATATCTCGGATGTGACAGATTGGATACCCCCGGGGGTATACTGAGAACATGGTTCAACACAAGTACGTCATCGTCGGTGGGGTCGCGGGCGGCATGTCGGCAGCTGCGCGCCTGCGCCGCCTGGACGAATCTGCTTCCATCATCGTCCTCGAACGAGGCCCCTATGTGTCGTTCGCCAACTGCGGTCTTCCGTACTACGTGAGCGGCGAGATCGAGGATGAGGGCGCCTTGCTCCTCCAGACTCCGGCGTCCCTGGCAGCCTCCCTCGATTTGGATGTGCGGATCGGACACAGCGTCGTCGGTCTGGACGCCGCCGCACACCGCGTCACAGTGTCCGCGGGCGGGTCGGTCGAGGAACTTCAGTACGACGCTCTGGTCCTCTCGCCGGGCGCACTGGCCGCCAAACCCCCCATCCCCGGTCTGGACCACCCCCGAGTACGCACCTTGCGTACTGTCGAAGACGCGAAGGCCTTGCGTGGCATGACCGCCGAAGGAGCCACCCGGGCCGTTGTGCTGGGAGCCGGCTTCATCGGAATCGAAGCCGCCGAAGCGCTCGCCGCGCGCGAGTTGGCCGTCAGCGTGGTCGAATTCGCCCCCCATGTCCTACCTCCGCTGGAGAAGGAAATGGCCTGGCTGGTCGCCCAAGAGATGAGGCGGCTGGGCATGGATGTCCGCGAATCCGTGGCGGCCAAAGCTGTCACCGACGACTTGGGACAGGCCGTCGTGGAACTGTCCGACGGTGGCTCTATCGCCGCCGACATCGTCATCTTGTCCGTCGGCGGAACCCCGGACACCTCGGTTTTCGTGGAAGCCGGGCTGGCCGACGACCGGGGCTACGTCATGGTCGACGACCATGGGCACACCAACCTTCCTGATGTCTACGCCGTCGGCGACGCCACGTTGAGCGTCGATGCGGTCACCGGCAAGCGCCGTCCGATCCAGTTGGCCGGTCCCGCGAACCGGGCTGGGCGTTTGGTCGCCGACGCGATCGCCGGAACCTTCACCGCCCGTCCCACACCCCATCCTTTGGGTACGGCCATTGTCCGCGTTGGGTCGCTGACGGCTGCCATGACGGGTGCCAACCGGGCCACCTTGGACGACACCGGTCGCAACTACACCACGATCCACACCCACCCCGGCAACCATGCAGGCTACTTCCCTGGCAGCACACAAATGCACCTGATGGTCCATGTCGACTTGGACTCCGGCCTGATCCTCGGAGCCCAGGGAGTCGGCGGAGAAGGGGTTGACAAGCGCCTCGACATCCTCGCCACCGCTATGCGGGCCGGGCTGACAGCTCCGGGGCTGATGGACCTCGACCTGTGCTACTCCCCCCCGTACGGCGCGGCCAAAGACCCGATCACCATGGTCGGCATGGTGGCGGACAATGTCGTGACCGGGCAGACCCGGCTGTGGCACCCCGAACAACTCGACTGGGCGCGTTCACAGGACGTCTTGTTACTCGACGTACGCTCGGAATCCGAATTCGCCAGCGGCCACCTGCCTGAAGCCGTCAACATTCCCCACACCAAACTGCGCAGTCGCCTGGATGAGGTACGTCAGTTGGTGGCCGGTCGGCCGGTGGCCGTGATGTGCCAGTCCGGAGTCCGGTCGTACATCGCCCATCGTGTCCTGGTGGCCGCCGGTTTCGACTCGGCGACCTTGTCAGGCGGCATGCTCACCCTGAAAGCTTGGCTCGGCCCCGATGCCGAAACCACCCTGGTGAAACCCTAAATTCCCCTCAAGACTTCCCGATTGATAAACCGACGAAAGGAAATCCCATGTGCCGTCCTGTGACCTGCAATGTCTGTGGAAAAACAACATGGGCTGGCTGCGGCCAGCATATCGCCCAGGTGAAGGCCACGGTCCCCAAGGGCCAATGGTGTGATGGCAAGCACACGCCTGACGAAATCGCCGCTGCTCAGAGCAGCAAAGGTTTCCTGTCGCGTCTCCTCGGAAACTGACAGGCTCTAGGCGTCGTCTCCGCACCACCGACGAGTCTGGTCGAGCACACTCTTCTAGACTCGTAGCCGAGACAACGCCGGACGTCGTACCAACCTGAAGGACCTCGCCGCACAGGTCCGACGGGGGCGCCCAGAGCAGTTTTGTGACCATTTCCTCTGCCCAGGGCGCCCCCGAATTTCAGCCCACCAAACCTGGCGCCGGGCCCGAGTCGACATCTTCTCGTCCTCACTGAGCATTGCACCCCCAACGCACTGCTCACGGCTGAGACCATATCAACTCACAGTCTGGGCGGGAAAACGAATTCGCCGATCCATTGTGCTGAAAAACACAGTGGATCGGCGAATTCGATGGGATCGTGGTCTTGGGCTTACTGGCCCAAAGCGTCGAGTACCTGGGCCACACTCATCTTTCCGAAGTGGACGTCCTTGTCGTTGACGACCATGCAGGGCACGCTCATCACCGAATACTGGTCGCGCAGGGCGGGGAAGTGATTCAGATCGTACGCCTCTGCGGTGACCTGTGGGTTGAGCGTGGCGATGCGCTGGGTCGACATGACCGTTGTCGGGCACATCGTGCAGGACAGGGACACGAAGACCTTGATATTCGTCGGCTCGTCGATGGCGGCGATCCTCGACAAGGTCGCGTCATCCACGCCCTGACCAGGACCGGCGGCGTTGTACAACCCGATGACGAACGACTGGAACTCATGCCCGCCCGGCACACCGTGGAAGGCCATGCCAGTTGGTTTGCCGTCGCGCCACACGGACACCGACGGCGCCGTGTCACTCGCCTCATCGCTGATCGTCAAGGACAGCCGATCGCTCAAGGAGACCAGATCGGTCAGGAAGGCCTTCAGTTCCGCTGAAATCGGCCGGTCGTCCAGGACGGCCCGCAACTCGATCGAGGATTCCATCCGTGCGAACAGCGGCGTCAACTGGTCTCGGATTTCAGCAGTGAACGCACCAGAACCAGAGGTGGTTTCCTGAGCAGTCGGCGACGGGGTGGAAGGTTCGGGCTGGTTGGCGGGCTGTTGTGGGACCTTGCCGGTTTCGGCGCGCATGCGGGAGATGTGACGCTCCAGTTCGGTGGCGGCGATGGCGCCATCGGAGGCCGCCGTGACCATCTGCCGTAGGGGTTTGGGGCGGATGTCCCCGGCCGCATAGATGCCTTCAATATTGGTCTGCAAGCTGTCGTCAGTACGGATATAGCCATTCGCGTCAAGGTCGATTGTCCCGCGTACGACGTCGGTGGCCGGCGCGTACCCGACGAAGACGAAAACCCCGAAGGTCTTGCCTTCTCCAGGCGTGTATTCGGTGACCGTGTCGTCCTTGGTGTCGCGGATGCGCGCCGACCTCAGAACCGTATCGCCGCTGACCTCTTCGAGGACCGTGTTGTAGCGAACGGTGATCTTGGGGTTGGACTCCACGTGCTCCACCACCGAGCGCGGGCACCGGAACTCGTCCCGGCGTACCAAAATCGTGACGTGG
>WREX01000064.1 GCA_009779115.1 Propionibacteriaceae bacterium | reverse complement strand
TTTGTCTGCTTTGCCCTCTGACGGCCGCGCCCCATAGGGTCAGCCTCCTTCACTCGCGGCAACCCCGCGTGACTAATGTGTGGAATGTGTTCGTGTCCCATAGACTACCCGCTCCCCTGGGGTTGGTCCAAGCCGACACACTCTCGCGAATCAGGGTGCCAGATGGTGTCCATGTTGACACGTCACCGGTAAAAATACCGGATTTCTCTAGCAGATGAACAGTGCCAAGCCTGGATGCACCGATCGCTTGCGTTGCGAGCGACACTGTGGGGCTGCGATGGGTCGGCGGGTGGCGTGAGGGCAGACTGGACGTGAAGTTGAACGGTGACCGGCGGGCTAACGTGCCGACACCTAGTCGCGCAGCAGCCATGGATCGGTGGGTTCGGGCCAAGCCCGGACAAGGGACTGCCGTCTTACTGGTAGCGTCCCCTCACTTCCACGGCAGGGTCTTCAGGGCCGCGGGTGGTGACGACTCCCCCGTCCCAGGCCAGGATCCCCCGTGCGGTCATCAGGGCAACGATGGGGGCAACCGACTCCTGTGGGCAGATCACCACCATGCCGACACCCATATTGAGGGTTTCCTCGATGTCGGGCTGGCTGATCGACCCGACTCGCTGGACGAGGCCGAAGATGGGTCCGGGTGCCCAGGTCGACCGGTCGATGCGGGCAGACAGATGAACGGGCATGACCCGGGCCATATTGTTGGCCACTCCTCCCCCGGTGACGTGGCACATGGCATGGACCTCAGTGGTCCGGGCAGCCTGAAGGCAGTCGAGCGCATAGATCCGTGTCGGAGTGAGCAGTTCCTCGCCCAAGGTGCGCCCGAGGTCGTCGACATGAGTCTCCAGGTCCATCCCTGCCTGGTCCAGCAACACCTGGCGTACGAGGGAATATCCGTTAGAATGCAGGCCTGACGAGGCCAGACACACAATCGCGTCTCCCAGCTGGACACGCTGAGGCCCCAGGATCTGGTCGGACTCCACCACACCTGTTGTGGCTCCGGCGAGGTCATATTCATCCGGGGCTAACAAGCCGGGATGCTCGGCGGTCTCCCCCCCGATCAGAGCGGCGCCAGCCTGGACGCACGCCGCCGCAATGCCTTCGACGATGGCTTCAATCCTCTCGGGCACCACAGCGCCACACGCGATGTAGTCGGTCACGAACAGCGGCTCGGCGCCCACGACCACCAGATCGTCGACCAACATGCCCACCAGGTCAAAGCCGATCGTGTTGTGTATGCCCATGGCCCGCGCGATGGCAACTTTCGTTCCCACCCCGTCGGTCGAGGTGGCCAAGACCGGATGCCGATAGTCCCGCAAGGCCGACGCGTCGAAGAGTCCTGCGAATCCACCCAGACCGGTGATGACCTCAGGCCTGGTGGTCGTCGCCACATGCTTTTTCATCAACTCGACAGCCGCGTCTCCGGCGTGGATGTCCACACCGGCCCGGGCATAGGCTGACGAACCCGTCATCGTGTCTCCTGCCTGTCATCCACACGGATGAATTCGTCGCTGGCCCACCCCGTCCGCTGGGCGCCCAGGCACAACCGTTCGGCATCCCTGGGTGGTACGGGCACGGCATAGCGCCCGTCGAAGCAAGCACGGCACAGGTTGCCCCGGTCCACATGAGTCGCCCCGATCAACGCACTCAGGCTGATGTACCCCAACGAGTCGGCACCGATGGACTCCGCGATGTCCTCGACACTCATATGCCGGGCGATCAGCTCATTCGGATCGGCGAAGTCGATCCCGAAAAAGCACGGCCACAGCACAGGCGGTGAGGAGATGCGTACGTGCACCTGAGCCGCTCCCGCCTGCTTGAGCATCGTGACAACTTGGCGTTGTGTGTTTCCCCGTACGATCGAGTCGTCGACGACGACAATCCTCTTGCCCTGGACGACCCGTTTGAGGGGATTGAGTTTCAGCCGGATCCCCAGCTGCCGCAAGGACTGAGAGGGTTGGATGAACGTCCGCCCGACGTAGGCGTTCTTCACCAGACCTTGGCCGTACCCGATCCCCGACTCGGCAGCGTACCCGATGGCTGCCGGGGTCCCGGAATCGGGCACCGGGATCACCAGGTCGGCATCCGCCGGTTGCTCGCGTGCCAAAAGCTTGCCGATCTTGACACGGATATTGTGAACAAGCCGCTCATTGAGCACAGTGTCGGGGCGTGACAGATACACGTATTCAAACAGGCATTCTTTCCTGTGGGGTTCGGCGAATTGTCTCGATGTCAGACCACGTTCGTCAATCGTGACCAACTCCCCTGGATTGACGTCGCGCAGGTAGGTCGCACCCACAATGTCTAGCGCGGCCGACTCAGAAGCGACCACCCAACCGGAATCGAGTCTGCCCAGGCACAGTGGGCGCATCCCGTGCCGGTCGCGCGCCGCATACAACCGGTCTTTGGTCAAGAAAACCAGCGAAAAGGCCCCGTCCAAACGCGGGAGCACCTCCATGGCCGCATCCTCACACGGGCCCGGCTGACTGGCCAGCAGACTGGTCAGAAGAGCCGTGTCGGAACTGGAATCCATCCGGGTCTTGGAGGGAACCCGATGATCGGGGTCGACCCCGGCCAACCATCTGGTCAACGCGACGGTGTTCGTGAGGTTCCCGTTGTGGGCCAGGGCAATATCCCCGTACGGCGTGGCACGAAAGGTCGGCTGAGCATTCTCCCACCGCGACGCTCCAGTCGTGGAATAACGTGTGTGACCGATAGCGATCGAGCCGGTCAGGGAATTCAGCGTGGGCTCGTTGAAGACCTGGGAGACCAGGCCCATGTCCTTGAAGACCATGATCCTGTGACCGTCAGCCACCGCCATGCCAGCCGACTCTTGCCCGCGGTGTTGTAGAGCGAATAAGCCGAAATACGTCAGTTTTGCGACTTCCTCACTCGGCGCCCACACCCCGAAGACACCGCATTCGTCCTTGGGTGTGTCGTCACCCGAGATGCAAGAGTCGAGAATTGGTGGTTTCACAGTACGTTCTTGCTTCCCCATGGCCCCAGGCCGGGATGACGAATCGTCCATCACGGTCATAGCTTACCGGCCACGTGGGACCACCCGTGCACGCGTTTCCCACGGGTCAGGACCGACCGCCATGTCGGCGCAGGTGTCGCCGTTTCTCTTCACACACTTCCCGCCGGTTAGGAGCGACCGACCGCTGCGAGGAAGCCGATCTGAGCCTGAGCAGTACGAACCAGGTCCGACAAACTCACGGACTCGTCGGGGGCATGCATCCGCGAATCCGGATCGGCAATGCCTGTGACAAGGAACTCCGCATCGGGGAAAAGCTGGTGCAACTCCCCCACCAGAGGGATCGCCCCACCCATGCCGACCAGGACCGCAGGCACCGAGAATGCCTGCTGATAGGCAGCCAGACCCTGGAGCACCAAGGGACCGTCTGCCGGGACCTGCCCAGGATTTCCCATTCCTCCCCGGATCACCTTCACGTGAGCCCCCCAGGGAGCGTGGGTCATCAGATGAGCTTCCAGAGCGTCCAGGGCCTCGTGAGCCGTCATCCCAGGGGGAACACGCACACTGACCCGGGCACGAGCCGAGGGCAACAAGGTGTTCGAGGACTGCTCGACACTGACGGTGTCCATCCCGATGATGCTCAACGATGGTTTCGCCCACAACCGATCGGTGACCGATCCCGTGCCGACCTGCTGGACCCCATCCAGGAGTCCAGACGACTCGAGCAAAGATTCGGATGGGTAGTCCACGTTGAACGGTGGCGCCATGCGCAACCCCTCAATGGCCACGTCTCCGGCGTCAGTATGCAGACTGACCAGCAGCCGCGACAAGGCCATCAGAGCGTCAGGGACAAGTCCGCCGTACTGTCCGGAGTGAACGCCGTGGTCGAGAGTCTGGACCTCGACGATGGCGTCGCAGACTCCCCTCAGTGACACAGTGAACGCCGGTTGGCCCACGGCGGTGTTTCCAGCGTCGAGGATGACGAAGGCATCGGCTCGGATGAGGTCTGAATGAGCGGCGAGGAATTCCTCGCTGTGGGGAGACCCGATCTCCTCTTCTCCCTCGACGAAGACGGTCACTCCCACCGGCGGATGACCATCGAAAGCCCTCAGCGTCGCCAGATGGATGGCGATGGCGCCCTTGTCATCCGACGTGCCACGTCCGAACACACGATCGCCCACCTGGGTGACCTCTAGAGGGGGGTACGTCCACTGTTCAGGATCCCCGATCGGCTGGACGTCGTGGTGGGCATACAGGCAAATGGTGGGCGCCCCCTCAGGCGCAGGGAAGCGACCGATCACTGCCGGAGCCCACGGCTGGTCGAGCACCTGGACGTCAGGACATCCAACAGCGGTCAACATCTCGGCCACCAGATCGGCAGTCGAACGCAGATGGGAGGCGTGGTCAGGCAGAGCGCCTACAGAAGGAATAGCGACCAGGCGTGACAGGTCAGCGAGGATGTGCTCGGAGAGGTTCATGCCACCACCCTATCTGGAAAAATGGGTCCCAGGCTCGTCACCGCAGCAGGTAAAACCTGAAAAGAACGAACTGGAAGGGAAAAAGCGATGGTGGCGGCTTGGGGAAACCGCCACCATCCGGGGTGGGATAATCCGACTTGCATCGGACGAGCTAAAGCAACGGGGAAAGCTTCAGCTCTAACACGCTTTTCACAAACTACCTACCTTAGACCCCATGCACATCTGCGAATATCAGTAGGCTATCACCTTTTGAGCAAAAATGCACGGTTTCGAGACAGAAATATCTGCCTTTTTCACCGCTTCTGACACAGCCACCCCAGCCGCGGGAACACGCATGCCGCGATGGTTGGACAAGGCATCTGACAAAGCTCCCGAAGGTCCGCTGCAGAAACCGAACCATTGTTGGCTTCTGATGTGCGTCCTCCATTGTCACAGCAGACATTACTCCTCACATCTGGACAATACCACTCGCTTGTCTCAGTGCCCTTCCAGGGAAATGCTGAAGCACGCTGTGTCGTCGACCGGGCATCAGCAGTGATGAGATTCGGTCACAAGATCGAGGAGCCAATGCATCTGATCCGATGGTCGGATGACGGCAGATGATGGATCAACAGGCTTCTAGACTCGTTCCCATGCGAATTCTTTTGACAGGCGGGGCTGGATACATCGGAACTCACGTTGCTGTTGAGTTATGCACGCTGGGGCATGATGTCATCTTGGTCGATGATTTGTCCAACTCGTGCCGGGCCGCAGTCGCCCGAGTGGAATCGATCGTCGGACGGTCCGTCCAGTTTTACCAGGCCGATCTGCGCGACTCCATGACGCTGACACAAATCTTCTCAGCCGAGAAACCGGACGCCGTCATGCATTTCGCGGGGCTCAAGGCGGTCGGTGAATCGGTCGCCCAGCCCCTGCGCTACTACGACGTCAACATCAACGCCACATTGTCCCTTCTCAGGGTCATGGACACAGCAGGAGTTCGCAAACTTATCTTCAGTTCTTCAGCCACGGTGTACGGGGATCCGCAGGCCCTCCCTCTGACGGAGGAGAATCGGGTCGGCCAAGGGATCTCCAATCCGTACGGGTGGACCAAACTCATGATCGAGCAGATCTTGCGTGACGTGGCCCACAGCGAACCAACGTGCCAGATGTCTGTGTTGCGTTACTTCAATCCGGTCGGTGCCCACGAATCGGGGCTGATCGGCGAGGATCCGGCAGGCATCCCGAACAACCTGATGCCCTTCGTCGCCCAGGTTGCAGCCGGACGTCGAACCCACGTCAACGTGTACGGCGACGACTACGACACTGAAGACGGGACCGGGGTACGCGACTACATCCACGTCATGGACCTGGCCCGCGGACATGTCGCCGCACTCAATCACTTGGTCCCAGGGGTGTCGACGTACAATCTGGGCACCGGATTGGGAACCTCAGTCTTCGGACTCATCCATGCCTTCGAAGAGGCCTGCGGCCAATCCATCCCCTTCGAGGTCACTGCCCGCCGCCCCGGGGACGTGGCGGCCACGTACTGTTCTCCGGCCAAGGCTGCGCAGGATCTCAACTGGACCGCAGGACTGACCATCGTTGACGCCTGCCGGGATTCATGGCGCTGGCAGTCGAACAACCCAGGCGGTTACCCGAAGTGACACCGGTCACCCCTTCACGAGGAAGCCGGTACGGTCTGGAGTTCGCTCGACTCTTCTTCGGGTGACACATCAGATCTGAGGTCGCCACTGGCCACCTGTGAACTTCCGCCGAGTCGAAGGATGAACAGGGTCGCCGTGATCATGGCGAACCCCACGCTGCCAAGGATCCACGTGGCCATGGGTGACGGACCAGCGTGCCACCATTCGACGTTGCTGTTCAAGTTGACCGAACCACTTCCCAATCCTGAGGTGAAACGCTGGATCTGAATGTGCAAGGCGATGGTCTGGGCGAACACCAGGACGGCGACGAGGACCACGGTCTGCACCAGTGACCAACGCCGGGCGCCACCCCTGTCGGGACGCCATAGGGCCACGCCGAACAGTATGGGGAGCAAAGGTATCATGTATCTTGGCTGGAGCCCTTGGCCCAGCATGTAACCGCTGCGGACGAACAGATACAAGGGCAAAGCGAAGTAGACGCCGTACACGGCGACGAAGGACACCAGTTTTCGCCAGTCCAATCGGCGCATCCCTACAATCAACATCGCGACCGCCAAGATCGCGACGGGGACACACACGATCGGCGGCATGACGGTGTCGACCCAGTTCAGACCGAACACCCCGGCTGTGAAATCGATCATGAATATCGGCATGAGAACCAGATCGGCGGCGAACAATATCAGTGTTCCGCCGCTACCACCGAAGCCTGCCGTCAGAACCCCGGACTGACTTCCGGACAAGAACCCGGCAAGCCCGACCAGTGCGACGATGACCGGCAGGACGAGTCTCCACCGGTTGAGCCGGATCCGCGGCCAGAAGAGGATAGTGGCGACGAACGCCGCGAGGCATAAGAATGATCCTGCGTCGGAGCGCGCCGAGGACGCCAGTCCGGCTGAGACAACGGCGAGCACACCCGACAAGACAGTGCGAACCTGGGAGCGGGAGACCAAGGCTGCATACATCGAGAACCAGGCAGCCGCCACGCCGATCAGCGCCCACCCACTCGGATTGATCGAGGCCACGAGATAAATCATCATGGGTACGCACACCGGAAGAGTGCTGTAGGCGAACAAGCGTCGCCCTGACCGGGGCAAGGCGACGACGACCAACCCGATCAAGACGATGGCGATCGCACCATTCACCGCGCGCATGACCATGACCGACTGATAGACATCCTCCCCCACGAACACGTGCATGACCGTGTAATAAAGCCCCGGGTATTCACCATTGTTGACCCGGGTGGTCCACACGCTCACATCGGCGATCTGGGTGGTGCACGCCCCTGACACAGTGACATCCCCGGAATAACAGCCCGAGGATTTGGCCACCTGAGCCGGGACCTGCACTTCCACGACACCGCGAGCATCAGTCCGTACGCTGCACGACCTGTCCAAGGGAGCAGGACACCAGATACTGGCCATGTGGTAATCGTCGTCAGGGGAGGATCCAACCGGTGAGGCCACAGCCCACGCGAACGCTGTCGCCACACCACCCACGATCGCCAGAACTGCCGCCACCCAAGAAAGTGCATGTCTGCGCGGCCAACTCTGCCTCGCTGGCGAGCCGTTGGATTCTGCGTCCAGCATCGCACTCATCTCTCCAGGGCACCGCTCCATCAGCACCGACCACCGGTGAGGTCGTGTCCCCCCACGCAGCCTCATGCTACTACCGCTGGCCCACACCTGTCCCGTTGGAACCCGCCTCACACTGCCAGCGTGATCCGATTCATTATCCTTTTGACAACGTGCGATACTCTTCAGTTCGACACTGGCACAGGCCGGACTTGGCCCAACTCCTCCTGGCCTGACGCGGGCGAATCAAGGGTCACGTCGCCAGTACGGGGACCCCCGCCACGGCGAAGAATGAACAAGGTCGCGGCCACCATGGCGAATCCTACGGCTCCGATCAACCAGGTCGCCAGGGGCGAGGGACCGGCGTGCCACCACTGAACAGAACTGTTCAGATTGAGGGAACTGACATCCAGTCCGGAGACGAATCGCCGGATCTGGACATGCAGTGCCACCGTGTGGGCAACCACCAGTCCAGCACTAAGAATTATCGTGGGAACCAGGGACAAGCGTTTGGCGCCCCCTCGTTCAGGGCGCCACAGGGCCAGGCTGAGAAGAAGGGGAAGCAAGGGGGCCACATAGCGGGGCTGAACCCCGTGGCCCAGCAACTGACCGCTGTGAGCAAACAGGTAGGTGGGCAGAGCCATGTAGACGAAGAAAACACCGCCAAAGGCCAGGAGTTTGCGCCAATTCAACCGCCGCAACCCCAGGATCATCAGTCCGATTGCCAGGATCGCCACTGGAACCCACACCAGCGCCGGCATGGCGGTGTCGTCCCAGTTCAAGCCAAAGAAGCCGGCCCCGAAATCGATCATGAACAACGGGCTGAGAACCACAGAAGCGATAGCAACCAACAAGGAACCATTTGTGCTCACAGTACTGGGCGACACAGCCGCAGACTGGTTGCCTGACAAGAACCCGGCAATCCCGATGACCACCATGAGAACCAGTAGGACGATTGTCCACCAGTTGCGTCTGATCTTGGGCCCGAAGAGGATCACAGCGACAACCACTGCCCCGCAGACATACACTCCTGCGTCGGATCGTGCCGACGCCGCCATGGCAGCCCCCACGACAGCAAGCAACCCCGACAACACAGTACGCACCCGGGAAGACGCGACCACCGAAGCGTACGTCCCGAACCACGCCACCGTGACGCCGGTGAGGGCCCAGCCGCTCGGATTGACCGATGCCAGGAGATAGACCATCAACGGCACACAGACCGGCAAAGTGCTGTACACCAGCAAGCGTCGCCCCGACCTGGGTAGAGCAATGACGACCAGGCCGATCAACACCATGGCAATCGCACCATTGACGACACGCATCACGATGACCGAGTGGTAGACGTCAGGTCCAACGAACAGATGCATGACTGAGTAGTACCCACCCGGGTAATGGCCCTTGTTGACCCGGGTCGTCCAGACGGTCTGATCCGGGATGTGCGTCGTGCAGGCCCCCGACACATCGGAATGGAACTGGAAACAGCCCGAGGACTCGACCACCTGAGCCGGGACTGCCACCTCCACCGTGCCGTTCGAGGTCGTCCGTGTACTGCATGACCCGTCTTGGATGGCAGGGCACCAGATGCTGGCCAAGTGATAGTCCTCGTCAGGGGAGGCCCCCACCGGAGAAGCCACAGCCCACGCGAACACGGTCGCCCCACCGCCCACGATCGCCAAGATCGCTGCGACCCAGGCACGTGCATGTTTCCACATTCTGGTCCCCCTTAGACAGGAACGGTCAGATTCCGGGTCCATCACCCCACAAGTCCCTCGGGGCAAACGCTCGACCAACACCACTCTCAGTCGACACGTGCCCCCACGCAGCCACATGCTACTACACACCGATTCAATCAAGCCTGTCTGCCCTGATGGAATCGGGGCTGGCCCGAATCCACCGATCGCTTGCGTCGCGAGCGGCCCCATCTGAGTGTCATCAGTGGGTGTGCACTGTTTACGCGTGCCCCCGACTTTGCGGGAACTCGCACTCCCGTACAGATGGGTGCCATGGGCACAGCGACAACGTGAGGGCAGACTGGACGTCTGTAGAGCGTTGGCGATGGGGCCAGGGCGCCCATCTGGGGCCGCGTAGCAGCAATGGATCGGTGGATTCCGGGCTAGGCTGGACGTACAAGGCAGAAAGGCGGTCCCACGATGATCACCGTCTTGCTGGCCACTTTCAACGGGGCCCAGTACGTCGCGGAGCAAATCGACTCACTGCTGAACCAAACCCGTCCCCCGGACCGGATCCTCATCCATGACGACCAGTCCACCGACTCAACTGCCGAGATCCTGGACCATTACCAGCAGGCTCATCCGAACCTGATCGAGGTGAGCGTCAACGACGTCAATTCGGGCAACGCCGGGCGCAATTTCATGGCCATGATGACTACCGAACGCAATGACTACGTTATGTTGTGCGATCAAGACGACGTCTGGCTGCCCGACAAGATTGAGGTCACCTCCGCCCGGATGGCCCAGATGGAGGCGCAGTGGGGAACATCGGTCCCCTGTCTCGTCCACACCGACTTGACAGTCGTGGACGAGGACCTGACCCCCACCGGGGATTCCTTTCGGGCCAGCACTTTCGCGAACTACGACCGTACCGGCCTGCAAGACCAGATCATCCAGAACACGGCCACCGGCTGCACGATCATGTACAACCGCGCCCTGGCAGAACGGATCACTCAGGTCCCTGCACACATGGTCATGCATGATTGGTGGATTTCCCTGATCGCGGCTGCCTTCGGCCACATCGGCCACATCGACGACTGTACGGTCTTGTACCGCCAGCACGGGGCCAACCAGATCGGGGTCGCCGACATGCGCACGCTGCGCTACAAGCTGGGTCGCCTGTTCACTCCCGATCAAGTACGGGCAGACATCGCCAAGACCTATCCCCAGGCTCAGGAATTCAGAACGCTGTTCGCCACCAGTCTGCACCCGGACCAGATCCGGCTCCTGGACTCGTACTGCGCTATCCCCCACCTCAACAAAGTGCAGAAGATTGCCACGGTCGCCCGCCTGGGAGTCTGGAAGACCGGATTCTCACGCAATGTCGCGTACCTGCTGTTCATCTGAATTCTTGAACAAACCTCTATTTCCCCACCCGCTTGGCCAGACCCCGCCACATGAGGCAGATATCCTGCCTGGAGCCCCGAGTCCTGCTACAGTCATAGACGATACCTACATGACTGCGATCCGGGGGCACCACAAGGATCCTCAATGAGTGCACGGTGGTGGCCAACGGACGATACGCGAGGGGACAGGGGCCACTCCCTGGCGTTGTGGACATGCAAGCGAGTTGGGGGCTCTGCTCCCTGGAAAACGAACGGATAGCGATGGCGGCTCAGTATAAGGGGGTACGCGACTCCTCCCCTGGTCCTCGCGACCAGGAGCGTGCTGCGCTGGAAGAGTTCACCCTCCTGATGGCTGTCTATGCCGACGATGACGAGACCTATGTGCGTACGGCCTATCTGAGCGCGACCACAGACCAAACCCTGCCACCCACAGCCGTGGTGATCGTCCGCGACGGTCCGGTCACCGCTGGGGTGGCCCGGTGGCTGGATGAAATCTCGGCTGACCCTGGCGTCACCGTCGTGGCTCTGGAGACGAACCAGGGTCTGGCCAGGGCTTTGAATGAGGGGCTGGCCCACATCCACACCGATCTGGTCGCGCGGGCCGACGCGGACGACATCTGCCTGCCGACGCGCTTCGCCCGCCAGATTCCGCTGATTTCTTCGGGCCTGGACGTGGTCGGCAGCGCGATTTCCGAGTTCAGCAAGGATCCCAGACGTCCTGGACCAGTACGAACAGTGGCGACCACCCAA
>WREX01000063.1 GCA_009779115.1 Propionibacteriaceae bacterium | reverse complement strand
CTATGCCGACTCAGCCGACGACGGCTCCGACTATGCCGACTCAGCCGACGACGGCTCCGACTATGCCGACTCAGCCGACGACGGCTCCGACTATGCCGACTCAGCCGACGACGGCTCCGACTACGCCGACTGAGCCGATGACTCCGACGACAGCACCGACTATGCCGACTCAGCTAACGACTGCGCCGACGACTCCGACTCAGCCGCCCACTGAGCCGACCGCGCCGACTCAGCCCACCACTGCACCGATGGGGCCAACTGTTCCGACTGCGCCGACCGAGCCCACGGCAGCACCGACTGGTCCGACCGAGCCGACCACGGCGCCGACGACTCCGACTCAGCCGACGACAGCACCGACTAATCCGAATCAGCCGACCACGGCACCCACAACGCCCAATCAGCCGACGACTGCGCCCACTGGTCCGACTGCGCCAACGACGACTATGACGGGTCCGACTGAGCCGTACGGTCCGACTGCACAGACCACGGTTCCGACGGGTCCGAATACGCCGACCAGCGCACCGACTGGTCCGACCGCGCCGACCAGCGCACCGACGACCCCGACTGGTCCGACTGCGCCGACAATGGCCCCGACTGAAGCAACGACTGAGCCCCTGACGCCGACGGAGCCGACCACGGAGTCGACTGCTCCGACTGCGTCGACGACTGAGCCTCTGACGCCGACTGCGCCGACGACTGCTCCGGTGGGTCCGACTATGCCGACCACTGCTCCGACTGCTCCGACGACTGAACCGCTGACGCCGCCTGCGTCGACGACTGAACCCCTGACACCGACTGCGCCGACGACTGAACCCCTGACACCGACTGCGCCGACGACGGCCCCGATGGGTCCGCCTGCGCCCACCACCGGACCGACAAGTACAACTCAGCCAACCGGCCCGACTGAGCCCGCAACTACGCCGACTCAGGCGACAACACCGACTCAGCCGACGACCCCGCTGACTACGCCGACTCAACCGACGACCGAGCCGACTGCACCGACTCAGCCGACCACCGCCACCACCGAGTCGACACCTGCCACGACACCCACGCCCCCCTCGTCCTCCTCGTCCTCCACATCTCCTGCGTCCATGGCCACCAGCGCCGTGAAGGTCGACGTCTCAGGGCGCACGTACACCTTCGTGGGTACCGGATTCGACCCCGGTGAACAGGTATTGGCCCAGGTCAAGTCCGACACCGTGAATCTGCCCGTCCAGGTAGCCGATCCTTCGGGCACAGTCACCTTCATATGGACCGTGCCCGACGGATTCCCCGCAGGCACCCATCAGATCCTCATGACGGCAGCCTCCGGAACAGCATCCGCCGAATTCACCGTACCCTCGTCGAGTTCGGGTGGGACGAACGCCCCAACCGGCGGTACCTCGGCCAACACATTGTCGTTGCTCGCATTGGCGGCACTGTTCATGCTGGCAGGCCTGGCAATCCTCGCTGTCCGCTTCTTCCGTACCCGGACCTGAGTCATCGACCAAGGTCACGACGGGGGCTGACGCTTCCCCATACCAGACGATTAGACTGAGGAAATCTAACCGACAGGAGAAGCATCATGATCACGTTCACCTTGCCTGGGACCACGCTGACAGTCTCGAACATCGTGGCGGGAATGATGAGGATCGCTGACCTGTCCGATGACGCGATCCGTACTCTCGTCGACACGGCACTGGACCAAGGCATCACTGTGTTCGACCACGCGGACATCTATGGGGGTGCCTACCACCGTTGTGAGGAACGGTTCGCCAACGCCCTGAAGTGGACGCCGTCCGAGCGCGAGAAGGTGGTCTTGCAGACCAAGTGCGGGATCGCCCGCGACGACGACGGCTCCTATTTCGATTTCAGCTACCGGCACATTGTGACTTCGGTGGAGGCGTCTTTGAGGGCGCTGAACACCGACTACATCGACATCCTCCTGCTCCATCGCCCCGATGCCCTGGTCGAGCCGGAGGAGGTTGCGGCGGCGTTCGACGAGTTGGCCGATTCAGGCAAAGTACGCCAGTTCGGGGTCTCCAACCACACCCCGGGGCAAATTTCCCTGCTCAGCAAGTTTGTCCGCCAGCCCCTCGTGGCCAACCAAGTACAATTGTCCATCACACATTCTCCCCTGATCGCCCAGGGCATCGCTATGAACATGGCCTCAGAAGACCAGTCGATCAGCCGCGACTCGGGCCTGATCGACTATTGCCGCCTGAACGACATCACCCTCCAGGCCTGGTCCCCCTTCCAGAGCGGCTTTTTCACCGGTGTTTTCCTCGACGATCCCCAGTACGCCGACCTCAACCACGTCCTGAAAAAATTAGCCGACAAGTACGACGTCACCCCCACCGGCATCGCCACAGCCTGGATCACCCGCCACCCAGCCCTCATGCAAGTCGTCCTCGGCACGACCAACCCGCAACGATTGACCGAAGCCGCAGCCGGTTCCCAGGTTGAGCTCACCCGCAGCGAGTGGTACCAACTTTTGCGGGCGGGGGGACACATCATCCCGTGAACAAATTTACATAGTTCTTGCTCGGGAGAAAAAATGTCGAATGACTTCGGGATATATCTCATCGCGCTCGGATGTCCGATGAGTCCCATTGACAAGTTGCAATCACGATATATGATGCTAGAGACAGTTACTGCCGTGGGGGAGCGAACCCGCGCTCGTACGACTTGGGGGATTATCATGAGTCAGACACGTCGTTTCACCGACAATTCTCGCCGGGCAGGGTCGGCGTCAGCCGGTTTTCTCACAGCACTTATCCTTGTCTTCGGGATGATCTCCCAGGGGCAGTACGCCCTGGCGGCACCAGATGCGCCAACCAATGGGGGTCTGACCGCGACATCCAGCCAGCCATTGTTCACCCCGGACACGTATCCTCGGGTAGACGGGTCGACGGCGACCATTCCTTTGGGGGCGGCGCTCCAGAGTGCGTTCACTGGTCAAACGGTGACCCAGGATGATGTGCATTTCACGACGACCGATTCCGCGTACCACAATCTGATCGACGGCAAGACTGATCTGATCTTGGTGACGAGCCCGTCCGATGACGAGTTGGCGGCTGCCAAGGCGGCCGGTGTTGATCTGGAGGTCATCCCGGTGGTGGACGAGGGTTTCGTCTTCCTCACCAATGCGGACAATCCGGTTGATTCGTTGACAGTGGACCAGATTCGCGACATCTATTCGGGGAAGATCACCAATTGGAAGGATGTGGGCGGCCCCGATCAGCCGATCACCGCGTACCAGCGTCCGGTGAACTCTGGGTCGCAGACCGGGATCATGGATCTGGTGATGCAGGGCACGCCGATGGTGAGCGCGCCTTTGATGGAGATCCAGACGATGGCGGGTCTGGTCTACTCGGTGGGCAGTTTCGATGGCAGTGGTGGGTCACTCGGGTATTCGTACTATTACTTCGTGACTCAAATGTACGGTGACCTGGCGGCGAATCCCCAGTTGAGCAAGATTAAGTTGATGAGTGTGGATGGGGTGGCTCCGACGTCGGAGTCGATTCGTTCAGGGGCATATCCGTTGCACACGGCGTACTACATTGTGATCAACAAGGCGGCTGCGTCGGATAGTCCGACTCGGAAACTAGTGGATGCGATGCTAAGCCATGACGGGCAGCAAGCGGCCCTTGATGCTGGGTACGTCCCGGTGGATACCTCGATTCCGCTGCCTGTTCCTCCTGCGCCAGATCCGAACCGGCTCACCAGCTTGGACGAGACTGTCGATGCGAATCCGCTCACGTTCACCAAATCGGTGCAAATTCTTGAGGGCCAACAGGGGTGTGTCCAGGTGACCCGGGTCGAGGTGTCTGGATTGGCAGATGCGAATGTCCAAGCGAAGATCAACCAGGAGTTCCGGGCCAAGCAGGACGCCCTTGGTGGCATTGTTTATCGTGATAAAAATGGGAATATTGTCGCTAGTGATACTCCAGGAGCAGATGTCATCTTGTGTACCACACCCCCATCCGGATCAAATGCTAGCGTGCCGGTCGAGTTTACCTCAACACTATCCGCCGATGTGGGGTTCAACTCTGGCAATGTCCTATCAATGCAAACACAGCTAGTCACTCAGGCATGCTGTTTCGACAATGGTGGGTTGCTTGGCACCGATGCGCTCAATGTTCATCTGGACACTGGCGAGGATCTGAGCCCGGCCGATGTCTTCACAACGAACGCCAACATTGCTGGCATGATCCAGCTCGAAGCCCAGGCCTCCGATCCCAAATGTGACGAAACATGTGCCAATGACAAGGCTAATCAATTCCGTGACGATCCCGATCAACCCCTCATTCTGTCGTCGGATTCTGCGACCGTCATGGGTGTGACGATTCCCTTCAAGTCGTACTGGCCCCAGGTCGCCATCTTTAAGAAGTACGCGGGTCTCGATGTGGCGTACTCGGCTTCTTCCCCGGCGACATGTCCGGTAGTGACCACCGCTTGGGATGCTGATGCTCAGGCGTGCGTCCCTCTCACGACGACAGCGGAAGATTTCGGCACGGTTGACCATATGCCAGCGAGTGGGGATGCAGTCAATGTTCCTATCCCAATTCAGAATGGTGAAAGATGGGTAGCCGGACCCCTGACGAGGATGTACTCCACTGCAGCGTGTGACGGGTCATCGTTTACGCCAGCCAGCTCTGGCGCAGGGATCGATCCGGTGGCAGGCGCTGATCCAACCGGTCCTTCGGTCAACCTACCCAAGAATTCCTTCAGTAAGCCGCAGATGTGGCAAGTGTGCGTCCTTGCCATCAACGATGACTCCCATCAGGCGCGTCTCGGGGTGGTCACTCTCGTTCAGGATCCCCCACCCAACTCGGCGATTCTCACCCTCGATCAGGCGGATGGCTCAACGGTGACCACGGGAACCCCGACGCTGACTGGTACGCTCACAGACCTGACCGGTCAGGTCATGGCAGATCAGTACGTTGGTGCCTCATTGCAGGACTCGACGGCCTATGGGTGTAACAGTACGACTGATGACCAAGGCCATTGGTCGTGTACGGTGACTCCAGCCCTGCCCAATGGCACTGCGGATCTCGTCGTGGGCTCACCATCCATCCTCTTGGCGGATGGTACCTATGGTTTTGTTCAGGCTGAGTTGACGCTGGTCGTCGCCGATCCCAATGCTCCCAACCCACCGGTCATCACTGCGCCAACTAGCAATCAACAAGTCCAGGCGCCAATGAACTGTGATAATGCTCGATTCCAGGGCTGCACGCTTCGTAGCGTCATCACAGGTACAGCCGATCCAGGGAGCACAATTGACATTTCCTCTCCCCAAGCCCAGGCGTCGAATTCGACGACAACGGGGCCTGATGGTGTGTGGCAAGCGGCTTTAAGCGTGAGTATGGGTACGAACATGGCCCTGCCGGTCACCGTGACAGCTAATGAAGTGCGTGACGACGCGCGCTCAGCCGATCAGACCGTGTCGTACACCGCCAACTCCTCGGGGGTGTATCACGCAGAGCAGACGAAGTCTGATGCTGTTTCAGACGGGGTGGAGACAAATGAGGTGACCGTGACCAGTCTCGACGGCGCCATGCTGAACCCCGTCACATCGGGGAGTTTCACAGCGTCTGCGACAAGCGATAATTCAGCAATTAAAGCAGTCACACCCAGTGTCGAATCACACAATGGTGTGGCGGTCATCAGCTTCACATCAACCATTGGTGGGACGCATGACGTGAATGTTTTTGTCGACGGCCAACCCGTGGCCTGGGATGAGACTGGAAAAGGGACACCCGTGCCGGTGTTCTTCACTTCGGCGAACGCGCCGACCATCCAGACAGCTAACAAGACTCAGATATCTGGTACGGCGTCCCCTGGTTCCACGGTCCATCTGCTCTACGGCCGTACGGACGGTGGCCCACTGACTGTCGACATTCCGGTAGATGAAAACGGACAATGGTCCATATCTACTCCCTCTGATGCTCAGGACGGCCAGATCTCTGTCACAGCAACCGATGAGACCGGTCAAGAGACCAGCGAAGTGTCCACATATCTGGACGTGACAGTCCCTGACGCTCCCGTGGTCAAGGCGGCCGATCTCGATCAAATCTCAGGCACGGCAGAAAAGAACTCGTGGATTCAAGCCAAAGACTCTTCCGGTACGACAATTGCCGACGTGACCGCCGACACCGACGGGACGTGGCTGATTCCGACTCCGGACACGGTCACCGCTGGCCAGACCCTCGCGGTGGCGGCAACCGACAAAGCAGGCAATGAGTCGGATCCCACTTCGGTCGTGATTGAAGCGTCGGGACCAACTCCGACACCGACACCGACCCCGACACCGACGCCGACGCCGACTCCCACGCCGACCCCGACCCCGGCGCCGACACCGACTCCTACACCGACCCCGGCCCCTACGCCTGCACCAACCGCGACTGGGACATCGACTCCGAAACCGAGTGAGACTCCCACGCCAACACCGACGCCGACTGAGATTTCCACGCCCACATCGGTGCCGACTGCGACTCCTACGCCAACCGAGACTTCGACAACGACACCGACGCCGACTGAGAATCCCACGCCGACAACGACCAGTACTCCGACTCCGACGCCAACACCAACCAGTACGTCCACGTCGACTCTCACTCCCACGCCAACTCCCGTGCCAACGTCGACCACGACAGCGACGCCGGTCCGTACTATCGATGGACAGTGGACGTTGGTGTCGTGGAGTGATCCCTCACCCTTGCCGGTCCAGCCCGTCACTTTGTTGATTGACAATGGCGGGATTGGGGGAGTTGCGCCGTGCAACTCGTACGGTGGGTCTGCCACGATCACAGACACGGGTTTCACGCCCAGTCAGGTCTATAGCACGATGATGCTTTGCCTCGGAACCGATCAGCAGGATGGGGACACCATCATGCAGGGCGAGTTGACGTACCTGAGCTTGCTGCGTCAGGTGACGTCATGGGCGAAGGATGGCGATGCGCTGGTTCTGTCGGCGGACGGCAAGGAACTCTTGCGTTACAGTGCAGGTATCACACCCCCCGTGACCCCGGAACCAACAGCGAGCACGACCCCCACACCGACGCCGACACCCACGCCGATTGTGAATCCGACGCCGACAACTAGTCCAACACCGACGCCGACTCCGATTGTGAATCCGACGCCGCCGACGCCGACGCCGACACCAGTGCCGACCGCACCTCCGACTGTGAATCCGGCTCCGACTGAGCAGCCGACCCAGACGTCACCTCTGACCCCAACGCTGACACCTGCCCCAACGCCAACGCCAACGCCAACACCGGCGCCGACTCCGATTGTGAATCCGACATCGCCTGTGAATCCGATGCCGACTGAGCAGCCGACCCAGACCTCACCGGTGACCCCGGCCTCGACCGAGACGCCGGCCCCGACTGCAACATCGCAGCAGTTGTCTATTGACGTCCAAGCCACGCAGTCAGGCCGGGATTTCACCTTCATGGGTTCGGGTTTCGTACCCGGTGAACAGGTGGCCGCCCAGATTCATTCGGAGGCGATTGACCTGCCGCCAGCCACCGCTGACTCCGCAGGCCAGGTGTCGTTCCAGTGGAGTGCCCCTGAAGATTTCCCCGCTGGTGATCATCAGATCGTGCTCACTGCCGCGTCGGGAACGGTGACGCAGACCTTCACCGTACAAGCTGTCGGCGACCTCACGACCAGCCCGGGCCCGACCGTGACAGCGCCTACCGGCGGAACCACGACATCTGATCCCATCTGGCTGGTACTGGCCCTCCTCCTGGGGGCCGCCAGTGTCACCCTCCTGCGTCCTGTGCTCAAGAGAAAATAGGAGCGGGAAGGCCAGACTTCACAGTCCCGGGCGTTTTCCGATGGAGTACGTCGCGGGTTTGATGGACGCGAAGAAGTCCGAGCCCTTGTCGTCGACGACGATGAAGGCGGGGAAGTCTTCGACATCGATCTTCCAGATAGCTTCCATGCCGAGTTCGGGGTACTCCAGGACCTCCACCTTCTTGATGCAGTCCTGGGCCAGGCGGGCGGCTGGTCCGCCGATGGACCCCAGGTAGAAGCCGCCGTGTTTGTTGCAGGCCTGCGTCACGCTCGGTGAGCGGTTGCCCTTGGCGACCATCACCATCGACCCTCCTGCCGCCTGGAACTGGTCGACGTAGGAATCCATCCGGCCCGCGGTCGTGGGGCCGAAGGAGCCCGAGGCCATGCCCGCGGGAGTCTTGGCCGGCCCGGCGTAATACACGGGATGGTCTTTGAGGTACGCCGGCATCGGCTCCCCGGCGTCCAAACGTTCCTTGATCTTGGCATGGGCGATGTCGCGCGCCACGATCATCGGTCCTGACAAGGCCAGACGCGTGCGTACTGGATGTTTGGACAGCTCAGCCAAGATCTCGGGCATCGGCCGGGTCAGGTCGATCGCGACAACCTCCCCGCCCAATTCGGAATCGCTGACGTCGGGCAGGAAGCGGCTAGGATCGGTGTCCAACTCTTCGATGAAGACCCCTTCCGGAGTGATCTTGCCCACGCACTGCCGGTCGGCCGAGCAGGAAACCGCGATCGCCACCGGCAGGGAAGCCCCGTGACGCGGCAGGCGGATCACCCGCACGTCATGACAGAAGTACTTGCCCCCGAACTGAGCCCCGATGCCCAGGTTCCGGGTCATATCCAAGACCTGTTGTTCGATATCCAGGTCCCTGAACCCGTGCCCCAGGGCCGACCCGGAGGTGGGCAGGGTGTCGAGGTACTTGGCGGAGGCGTACTTGGCGGTCTTCAGGGCGAACTCCGCCGACGTGCCGCCGATGACAATGGCCAGGTGGTACGGCGGGCAGGCGGCCGTACCCAGCGAAGCCACCTTCTCCTTCAGGAACGGGATCAACGAATCCTCGTTCAAGATGGCCTTCGTTTCCTGATAGAGGTAACTCTTGTTGGCCGAGCCCCCGCCCTTGGCCATGAAGAGGAATTTGTACGACAGGGCATGACTGGGCTCGGTGTCCGCGTACACCTCGATCTGCGCGGGCAGGTTGGTTCCGGTGTTGACTTCCTCGAACATCGTCAGCGGTGCATTCTGGGAGTAGCGCAGATTCAAGGTCGTGTACGCGTTGTACACCCCCCGGGCCAGACTGGCCTCGTCGGGACCTGGACTGTCGGTGAATATCCGGGACCCTCTCTTGCCCATGACGATTGCCGTCCCGGTGTCTTGGCACATCGGCAGTACCCCAGCCGCCGAGATGGCCGCATTCTTGAGCAGATCCAAAGCAACGAACTTATCATTGTCAGATGCCTCAGGATCGTCCAGGATGGCGCGTACCTGGGCCAGATGGGCTGTCCTGAGATAGAAGGCGATGTCGTGGAAGGCGGTCTGCGACAGCAGTGTCAGAGCGGAGGGTTCCACCTCCAGGAAACTGTGGCCACCGATGCCTGGGACCAAACGCACGCCATCCGCAGTCAGCTTGCGATAGACGGTGGTGTCATCCGTGGTCGGGAGCAAATCGGTGTACGCAAACTCAGGCATGGTTGTCCTTTCGGGAATGAGCGGGGATCGGTGGATGTGCATGATTCGGGTTTCCATTCTTCCACATCAGATTTCATCAGGAAACGCCCTGCGCTGCCTCAGGATGTGCCGGTTGTCCCCGCGATAGATCGCGCGACCCGGTCAACCGGTGACCGGAATGAGTGCCTCACTTGAACCGTTGCTGAAATGGTCTGACCCGTGTGGCACACTAAAGGCTATGTCGTTCGTCAATCCGGAAGACCAAGCTCCTGACCAGACTCTCCCCACTGCCAAGTCGTCGGTCATGCCACGGGCGCTCAGCGTCATGCTGGGTGTCGCCGCCTTTTTCATTGCCGCCCAGGGAATCCAACCCATCCAGTCCACCATCGCGGCAGCCTTCATGGCGCTCAACCTGGTGATCGTGGTGTGGCCGATCCAACGTGTGCTCGCCAAGCACATGCCGCGGTTCCTGGCCTCCGTCATCTCCGGACTGGTCGCATTCGGCATGCTGGCCGCCCTGATCTGGTCGATCGGTTGGACAATCGCCCGCTTGATCCAAGAATTGCCCAAATATTCCCCTCAGTTCAACAACATGATCCAGGGAATCAAGGACTTCGCCAACCGGTACAACATCGACACCAACGCGGTCGTCAGCGAGGCCCTGGTGCAGTTGCGGGGGCTCAACATCTCCACCATCGTGTCCACCCTGGTCGGGATCACATCCAGCCTGACCAGTGTGGTCGGGCTGATCTTGATGATCTTGATGATCCTGATCTTCATGGTCTTCGACTCAGCCGGTTTCTCCGACCGGATGAAGCGCTTGGGGGAAAGACACAACCCCACTCTGGCCTGGGCCCTGGACTCATTCGCCAAAGGTACGAGGAAGTACTGGGTTGTCACGACCGTTTTCGGCTTGATTGTCGCCGTGTGCAACTGGATGCTCCTGCTCGGCCTGGGAGTGCCCATGGCCTTCATCTGGGCCTTGTTCTCCTTTGTGACGAACTACATCCCCAACATCGGTTTCATCATCGGGATCATTCCCCCGGTCATCATGGCATTGCTGGCCAATGACCCTCTGACAGCGGTGTGGGTCGTGGTTGGGTACTTCGTCTTCAACACTTTCTTCCAGACCTTCATCCAGCCCAAGATCGCCGGTGACGCGGTCGGCATCACCCCGACGATGGCGGTGTTGTCCTTGTTGGTGTGGGCCTACATCTTGGGCCCGCTGGGCGCGATCCTGGCCATCCCGGCGACTTTGCTGGTCAAGTCGGTGCTGGTCGACATCGATCCGAACACGCGCTGGCTCAATGCTTTCATCGCCTCGAACCCGACCACGTCGGACCAGGATCCGATCAGACTGTCCAACCTGTTGGAGCGGGCCAAGAAGATTCGCAAATTGACTGCCAGGGCCCAAAAGCCGGGGGCAAAACCGGAGGATGTCGAAGCCGCGCACCGGGAGTTGGCGGCCTTGGCTGACGATGATGCGGACCAGCCTATCCAGCCACCTGCGCCCGACGCCTGACAAGGCATGACAGGGTGATTCACACTATCAGGCTGGTTGTTGGGTTCTATCCAGCTCTTTGAGGTAGTTGTAGATCGTGAACCGGGTCACGCCCAGCGCATGGGCAGCCCGCTCGGCCGACTCGCGCAGAATGAAGAACCCCGAGGACTTCAACTCGGCCACGACAGCCATCTTGTGGCGCTTGTGCATCAGTTCGACGGGTACATCGACGGCGGTGATCGCGCGCAGCAGCAGGTCTTCAGCCAGGTCGTCCACATCGCCGACGAAGTGTTCGGACGCCGTGTCATCGCCCAAGCCGGGGTCTGGCTCCTGACTGGGCAGCATCGTGGCCACCAGGGCGGACATCAGGTGCCAGACCCGTGTGTCGCAGTTGATGCACAGGGCCGCCATCGCAGTGCCCGACGTGGTCCGGATGATGATCGTCGAGCAGCGCAGTTCCTGGCCGTCCAGACCGCGCCCGAGATAGCCCTGGCGGGTCACGAACTGGTTGTGCGCGGCCGATTGCAAGAGCATGTCTGTGGCAGGCCCGCCGACCGAGCGGCCGGTCAGCGATCCCTCCAGGGCCACGATCGAGTTGGGCAACTGGGTCAGGTCGTGCAACACTACTTCACAGTCGCCGGGGAGCATCCGGGCCAACGGCGAGACCAGTTGGGACAGCGTCGACAAGATGGAAGCCAGTTCCACCTCGTCACTGTCGGTCAGAACAGTACGGCTGGACTCAGTCCCGTCGTACTGG
>WREX01000062.1 GCA_009779115.1 Propionibacteriaceae bacterium | reverse complement strand
TCTGGTCGGAGTCGAAGCCCTCGGGCAGGGTGAGCCAGACGAAGAAACCGCCCTTGGGGTGAGTCCAGGTGGTCCCTTCTGGCATGTGGTCTTCCAGGCCGCGCAGCATGGAGTCGCGGCGAGCACGATACATGTCGCGGAACTGTACGATCTGGCCCTTCCAATCCCAGTTGGCAAGGTATTCCGAGATGGCGAACTGGGAGAAAACCGGCGGGCAGAGTGTGGCCGACTCCTGGGCGAGGATCAGTTTCTTGACCACCGCGGGAGGTGCGAGGACCCAGCCGACGCGGAATCCCGGCGCAAAGGTCTTGGAGAAGGACCCCAGATAGATCACCTGATCGGCATCCATGGACCGGATGGCCGGCTGGGGCGGTACGTCGATGCCCAGCAGGCCGTACGGGTTGTCCTCCACGATGATGACATCGAGGTCCTTGGCGGCTGCGAGGAGCTGCACACGCCGTTCCACTGATAACAAGATACCGGATGGGTTGTTGTAGTTGGGGATCGTGTAGAGGAACTTGACCCGCCGTCCGGCAGCGCGTGCGGCCAGGGTCGCCGCCCGGAATGCCTCGGGAATGATCCCGTCCTCATCCATGGCCACGTGGATGACATGGGCCTGGTACGAATTGAAGGTCCCCAACGCACCGACATAGCTGGGGGCTTCGGCCAAGACCACGTCTCCCGGTTCGACGAAAGTACGGGTGACCAGGTCCAACCCCTGCTGTGAACCGCAGGCGATCACCAGGTTGTCGGGAGAGGCCTCAATCCCCTCCAGGGCCATCACCTCGCAAATTTGCTCGCGGATTCTGTCTTCGCCCTGGGCGCCGCCATAATTCATGATCTGGGGGCCACGGGCTTTGATGAGGTCACCGAGCACATTCCCGATGACATCGAGAGGCAAATCTGTGATGTTCGGCATCCCACCGGCCAGGGAGACGATTTCGGGGCGGTTGGCTACCGCGAAAAGAGCTCGTACAGCCGAGGGCTTGAGGCCCTTGGTCCGCTCCGCGTACATGTCGACGTACGGGTCGATGCGTGTCTTGACTCTCTTTTCTGGGACATCCATAGGATAACTTTGCCGTAAAAAGTCGTACGATGGCGATATGGCGCGCATCGTGGTCAATCAACACCACATCCATGACAGACCTGCCGTTGCCCTCAGTGTCGCCGATGTCCTGTCGATGGATGTTCCCGTTGGTGCGCTCAAGCCAGAAGATCTCGCTCTCGCCGCGCGGGCCGCCATGGACGAATGGGGATTCGCCGGTGTCGGGGTGCGCCGTGACTCTGACTGGATCGGCGTGGTCCTGATCGCTCCCCACCATGGCCTGCCGAGGACTCATCCGCTCTCCGCAGGGGGGATCGACTTCCGCACAGCGGGTCTGGTCTTAGTCCACATCGCTCCCGGCGAGACGACCGGCACAGGCAAGCGCCTGTGCGTCGGGCTGACCCGCCGACTGCGTGACCAGGTCACCGGCATCGAAGCCCAGGCAGGACTCCTACCACTGACCACCTCGACCCTTGCGCCCAGTGCTGGTTGGCTTGTCCGAATGGGTTTCCAACCTCTGCGCTATCCCCTGAACCGATATCGGCTCGACTTCGCCACCGTGGTGACCTGGATTCAGCGTCATGTGCAGTGGCACCCCCGACCGGTTCTCGGCCTGGCACCAGCCCACGCCTCACCATCATCGGTCCTGCGACATGGCGAACGCCACAACACCGACCTGCGGGTTTAACCTGTATCTACCGATCGCTGGCGTCGCGAGCAGTCTCATCTGAGTGTCATCAGGGGGGGTATGCACTGTTCACGCGTGCCCCTGACTGTCCGGGAACTCACCTTCCCGTACAGATGGGTGCACTGGGCACAGCGACAACGGGAGGGCAGACTGGACGTCTGTAGAGCGTTGGCGATGGGTCCAGGGCGCCCATATGGGCCGCGTAGCAGCAATGGATCGGCGGATTCGGGTTTGAGTCACCCATGAGAGGTTGACCCGGGCCCTGGACTCACTGGAGCATTCTGGATCGCGTCGACGCTCACACGATGGATTCAAGTGCCTTGCGCAACTTCATCTTGGTGACGGAGCCGACCATGGCCTGGACAAGTTCCCCTTTGACGAAGATCTGTAGGGTGGGCAAGGTCCGGATGTCCTGATTGGACGCGACTGCGGTGTTTTCGTTGGTGTCAACCGACACGAATGCGATCTGTCCCTGGTATTGGTTGGCCAACTCCTCCAGAATCGGGGTGAGTTGACGGCATGGCACACACCAGTCGGCCCAGTAGTCAACAACCACCGGTTGCTCGCAAGCGAGAACCTCCGTGGCGAATGTGGCATCAGTGACAGCCTTCAAGGCGGACATTTTTCTCCTTCAGTGGATGAAAAGGCTGATGAAGGACGGTTCAACAGCCTCGACAGGTGAGTCGGGTCTCCCCGAGCTTCGCAGACCGACGCTTCTTGTCAACGCACCAGTTTAGCCCGGATTCACCGATTCATGGCTGCGCGACGGACCAGCGGGGAGGACTGTGCATAGAGGCTGTCCCGTGGGTCGTCGGTCGACAGACATGCAGTCTGCCCTCACGTTAATACTGTGCTCATGGCACCCCTCTGTACGGGAAGGTGAGTTCCTGGAGAGTCGGGGGTACGCGTGAAGAGTGCATGTCCACTCATGCCACTCAGATGGTATCGCCCACAACGCAAGCAATCCTGTACAGGCACGCAAGCGATCGGTGGGTTCAGGCTCAGTGAAGACTAACCAGGAATCGTTCGGCATCCAATCCCGCCCGGCATCCCGAACCCGCGGCTGTGATGGCTTGTCGGTACGAGTGATCGACCAGGTCCCCACAAGCGAAGACTCCGTTGAGATTGGTGAGGGTCGTCGGTTCTGCGACCTTGACGTACCCTGCAGGATCGAGATCGACCTGTCCAGCGACCAACTCATTGCGCGGTTCGTGCCCAATCGCAACAAAGACTCCTTGGACGGGCAGTGACTTCGTCTGACCCAAGACCGTGTCAGTCAGGGTCAGTCCCGTGACACTGGTGTCTCCTTCGATTCCTGACACGATGGAATTCCACTCGAAACGAATCTTGGGATTCGACTGGGCTCTGTCTTGCATGATGGCGGAGGCCCTCAACTGATCACGCCGATGGACGATGGTCACGGTCTTGGCGAAGCGGGTCAGGAATGTGGCCTCCTCGACCGCCGAATCCCCCCCGCCGACGACAGCCACATCCTTGTCACGGAAGAAGAATCCGTCACAGGTCGCGCACCATGACACCCCGTGCCCCGACAATCTCGCTTCGTCGGGAAGGCCGAGTTTACGGTATTCAGATCCCATGGCCAGAATGACTGCTTTGGCTTCGTAACGGTTGTCCGCCGAATCCACGACGACCTTGGCCGCACCCGACAAGTCCATCGATACTGCATCTTCGACAACGAGTTCAGCGCCAAACTTTGCGGCCTGCTCCTGCATCTTGTCCATCAGATCTGGTCCGAGAACCGCCTCAGGAAATCCTGGGAAATTCTCGACTTCTGTGGTGTTCATCAAAGCCCCGCCGGCTGCAATCGTCCCTGTCAGAACGACCGGTCGCAATCCTGCACGCGCAGTATAGATGGCTGCCGTGTACCCGGCTGGACCAGAACCAATGATGATCAGATCGTGGGTGGACATATGTCTCCTTCCTTTCCGCGCCTGACCTCGTCCGGCGCGGCAATTCCTGGGAAACGACTGGGTCGTTGACAGACAATCGGAACCTCTGAGGAATCACTACTTTTCCATGCACCGCCGTCCGAACACCATGCCGGGCGATCGTCGAACCCCACAAGTGGGGCAGTACGTCTCGTACAGTCCCTGCATGTGTTGTCCGAATCTCACCCGACCTGACGCCCGGCCATCGGCACAGCGAAAAGCAGTGAATCCCTAGGAATCCATCCATCTTCCCACGAATCGATGCTCACCACGCACAATCGAGACGGTATCTGTTTTTCTCTGATTTCTCATACTCTTACTATTGCGGCTAGTCCACGAAAGAGGGGACCTAAGTCGCTATCTGTGTATAAGTGTCTTCCTACACACTTAATCTGTGGATAACTCACATCCGGCAGCCCGACCTTCTCATAGTGGAAAGTGAGGAAAGGAGTGCCATGAGAGCGAAGACGCCCAACCGATCATCCGGGGAGGTGGGAATGACAGCAGTACGCTCAATCACGGCCTGGGCCGCTCTGATCGTGCTGCTTGTCGGGGTTCCGTGGGTACTGGTCGCCTGGGGTGATTGGGCTGAAATAGGACTACTGATCCACGATCCATCTATTTTCCTGCTGGAAGACAATGGCCATGTCATTCTTGCGATCCTCACTGTCTTAGGTGCCATCTTCTGGATTCTCCTCGCCGGGGGGATTGTGCTGGAGGTGAGAGATGCCATCGTGGAACGGAAGCGTGGCCGTACTGACAAGCCTCATACCGGGCCTTTGGAGTGGACACGCGTTCTCGTCCGCCCACTCGTGTCCGCTGCTTTCGCACTAGCGGTTCTGGGGAGTGCTTCGCACGCCGTTGCCGAAGACCCAACTCCACCAGTCCCGGTGATGGAACCTGCGTGGGTGGGCGAAGCGACAACCGGTTCCAGCGCTCAGACCACTTCGCAGACCTCCTCGGCTGAAACCGATGACACGTTCTATGTGGTCGAACCCGGTGATTCGCTGTGGTCCATCGCTGAGAAACTGTATTCAAATGGCCAAGAGTGGACCAGAATCGCCCATGAGAATGAAGACCTCGTAGAAGGAACCGGAGACCTCATCCACGTGGGGTGGAGGCTGAAGATCCCTCCTCTGGGAACCACTGACATAGTCAAATCCGGAAACACTGTAGTTGTCGAACCTGGGGATTCGCTGTGGGCGATCGCCGACCGAAGCTTGGGCAACGGCAGTCTGTGGCCCGACATCGCGCAGGCCAACCAGGCCCTCGTTTCCGACGCCGACCTCATTCAACCCGGTTGGGAACTGACGCTGCCTGCCGAACAACCACGTCCTGACGACCCCAGTTCCCCCACAATCGCCGGTAACGAGGACGGGGTTGACTCACTTTCCTCTGATCCAGTGCAGTCGGTGACCTCAGTGGGTCAGGGCACAAGCTCCGACCCACGAACAACCAGCCAGTCCGCTGGCGATGACAGCGCACAGCCCGGGGTGGACTTGGCACCTGACACCTCCTCCCAGCCGGAACACGAGTCTCCTACTGCGGAACCATCCCCACCAGTTGTCACTCCCACATCGGCGACCCCACTCGGCCACACCGATCCTTCGGCACAACCCACGCCTGCCGACGCGTCGACACCGCTTGATTCGTCTGACCCATCGTCACAACCCCATCCCACAGAACCTATTGTTCCGACCGCTGTTCAGGAACCGACAGCAGCCCCGGCGATTCCTGAACCTTCGCCTTCCCCCAACGCGACCGATCCTGTGCCTGCAAGCCCGACTCCGACCACTCCTGATGGTGCCCTTGAGCCTAGTCACACCGCTGAAGGGCGCAGTCCACTGTCTGGCACGATGATGGCGATCGGGATGAGTACGGTTTTGGCCGGCGGAATCGTCCTCCTCGTCGGACGCCGGCGTCTGACTCAGTTACGGGCTCGTCCCGTAGGACGAAGAATCCTGCTTCCCGGGGATGCCGGAACTCAGCTAGAAACAGCGCTGGGAATTGCTGGAAGCCGGACCATCGCAGAGCGACTACCCCTCAGCACTCCGGAGGGCCCTGAGGAGTCCAACCCGGACACAACAGCCGAAGCGAGCAACATGAACCTCAAGTGGTTGTCTGACACGGGGATCACCATTTGCCTGGGAGAAGATCGGTTCACACAACCCGTCAGCGCTGACCTGTCAGGACCCACACCTTTCACCGTTCTGGCCGAGGATTCCAAGAACCTCGTCCCAGTCATGAGGGGAATCGCCATGAATGTTGCTCTCGACGAGTTTTCGGCTGGCCGCGACCTGCATATTGTGGATTCCAGTGACCTTTTCGACACTTTCACTGACTTGAGCCGCCATCTCACGTACGACCAGGGCTTGGACAGCCTTCGGGCGATGGTTACCGACAGACGAGTATTCATCGGTGATGACGACTGGTCGCGACTGAGCAGAGACCCCGACTGGGCGGACGCTTGGCGTCCAGCCATCTTCTGCTTCGTTGAACCCTTGAGCGACTCTCAGTTCGATGAACTGTCTGAATGTCTGAAGGGACCAGACGTCGGTGTGGCGGTTCTTGTCTCCAGGAATTCGGCAGATCTACGGGACAGCCACACTGTGACATCGGGGCACCTGGACCTGGATGCGGCCGATCACGGCATCCTCAGCCCGGCCAACATCAGCGTACGACCGTTCCAGCTTCTGCCGAGCAAACCACTGACGGACCTTCTCCTGACAAGTTCCAGCGACGACACGACTCCTGCCTGGTGGTCGGTCCGTGGCGACGCACAATCCCCCCCTCCAGAAATCGTCTCACTCGCCTACAGTGACGAAAGGGGTCTTGACATGATTCCCACCGCAGCACCGCCGACTGACGCCACGGCTACCACATTCAGCCATCCAGTCCTGAAAATGCTGGGTCCCGTCAGTTTGGACGGGACCCAGGGAGCGGCCCCGATTCGGGCTGAACGTTCCTGCATGGAATATTGCGGTTGGCTGTTGGAGCATCCAGGCACGACGGCAACGGCCATGGCCCAAGGCCTTCTGGTGGCAGAGGGTACGCGGCGGTCCAACATGAGCCGGCTGCGTGGGTGGCTCGGCACCGATGCGACGGGCAATCCGTATCTCCCGGAGGCCTACTCGGGGAGAATCTGGCTGGACACCGCTGTGACCTCAGACTGGCACAGGTTGAGGCTGCTGGTCGCAAATGGCATTGAGTCAGTGGGAACAGACACATTGATCGAAGCTCTCCGTCTTGTCCGAGGAGCACCCTTGGCTGATGTGGCGCCAGGCCAATGGCACTGGGCCGAAGAACTCAGGACTGACATGGTGTCCGTGATCCGCGACATCGGAGTTGTCGCCACCCTGGGGTCTCTCGCCACTGGCAACATTGATCAGGCCCGATGGGCTGCCAGCCATGCTCTCAAGGCTGCCCCCGAAGATGAACAACTCCTCTGTGTGCGAGCACGGACAGAACACCTGGCTGGCAACCGCACTGAAGTGGAACGACTCGTGACCTGGATCACCCGCAATGCCCGCAACCTGGGCACGGACCTCCTGCCGGACACCATTACAGTGCTACAAGAGGTGATGGGTTCCCGCCTTCCTCATCCCGACCAGCCCACCACTCCACCACCTGCACACACGAATGTTCCAACGGACATCCCACCCCAGACCAGTGAGCCCGCCTGATGACGAACTCTGGTGTCAGGCAGCGCCAGCGTACTCGATGAGAAGATCCCGGTGGGCCCGCAGGCGCTTCACAGTGTCGCAGCAGCGACGGCGAACCGCGGCGGAGGTCATGTCGTACAATTCGGCAACTCGTGTGTTGGGCAATCCATCGACATAGACACTCTCCACGATGTTCAATGACTCCGAGGTTGCGAGATGCAATCTTCGAGCCTCGACCAGTACGTCGCGAGCGGTCAGTTCTGGGGTCTCAGGAGAGTACGGCAATGGAATCTCAAGGGTGATCCGGTTTTCGGCCAGGACGTCTTTCCTGGAGTCGAGGACCAGATTGGTAGCGACAAAACGGGGCCGACGGGTCAGATCGTATCGCCCGATGCGAAGCCACAATGCCGACACCAGATGGTCGACCGGGGGATGAGGGAAGACCCGTGACATCAGGATCAGTTTCGGTAAGAGGGCTTGCACAATGACTCGTCCGGCCGCAGGGTGTTCCTCGTGACAAGCGGTGATGAGTGCACCCAGGACCTTGTCAGCATCGAAACGGATGCTGGTCAGTACTGCGTCCAAGTCGGGAGACGGCGAAAGCCAGGTCGCCTGTTCTTGCTTGAGCACTTCCCATTCCTGATTGAGCTTAGCCACGATGGTGTTGGGTACCGCTGCGTCTGGCGCGCACGACCATATGCGGATTCTCGATGAGGCAACTGAAGCGGATCGCGATGACATGGAAACCTCCTTGACGGCAGGTCTCCACTCTTTCCTGGCAATGTTGCCCATGGTGGTGTCCGAGACGGCCCATGTGTTGGCCATTCAGGGTTCAGTGTTGTCCTGGTGTTGTCCGACCGGGGAGTGGTCCACGGAAACACCGGAAACACAAGTCTGAGTAGGTACCAAATTTTCCGTACGGTGTACGGTTCATGGGGAAGACGGGTAATGTCGGGGGAAATGGTTGTGGCGGTCCAGACTCATCAAACAAGGGTCATTTCCAGCCACATCACCTTGGTGACAACCAAGAATACACAGCACACGCCCGTACGGACTAACGGTCGACCACGCCCATGTCGTACGCCGTGAGGACCAAACCCACGCGATCCCGGGCCTGTAACTTGAACAGCAGACGAGAGATATGCGTCTTCACGGTGCCTTCGGCCAGGTGGAGGTTCTCGGCGATCTCTGTGTTGTTCGATCCTTGGGCGATCTCCTTGAGTACGTCCATCTCGCGCTCCGTCAACAGGCTCAGGCGCGGATCGGCGTGACTGCGGTCGTGGTTGGGGACCAAGTTGGACAACAACCGCTTCGTTGTCGAAGGGGCCATGATCGCGTCGCCTGAATTGACGGCGTGGATGGCGTCGACCAACTCCGTCGCGCGGGCGTCCTTGAGCAGGAACCCGCTGGCGCCTGCGCGCAGGGCTTGGTACACGTAGTCGTCGAGGTCGAAGGTGGTCAAGATGATGATCTTGGCCGGATAGCCGGCTGCCGTGATCCTCTTCGTGGTCTCGATTCCGTCGATGCCTGGCATCCGTACATCCATGAGCACCACGTCGATGGGAACATCCCTGATCAACGCCAGTGCTTCTAGGCCATTGCTGGCCTCACCGACGACATCAATGTCGGATTCGGCCTCGATCATCATCCGGAAGCCACTGCGGACAAGAATCTGATCGTCGACCAGCGCAACCCGGATGGGCCGGGTCATCGCTACCCGAGGCGTACTGTCTGAAGCGGAATCTGCGCGCATACCCTAAATCCTCCTGTTTCCGTCGGACCGACCGTCAGCGTCCCGTCCAAAGCTTGAACGCGTTCGGCCATCCCGATCAGCCCTACCCCTGCGTTGTCCCCCCCGCGGGAGGATGAAGTCATTTTGTTTGTGATCGTCACGAGGATGTACGCGGGGTACCACACCACGGAGACGTGAGGGTCCGCTTCGGGCCCAGCATGTTTGAGAGAGTTGGTCAGTGCCTCCTGGATCACCCGGTAGACAGTCATCTCAATGATGGGAGTCGACCCATGAGGAGTGCCGGAAACGGTCAATGTCGCCTGCGATTTCTCTGCCAAGAGCGGTAAATCGGCCAGGCGAGGCGCAGAAGCAATGTCCACGTTGGTGTCGGTGTCCGAGCGGAGAGTACGCACGATTCGTCGCATCTCCTGCATGGCCTCGTGGCCCGTCTCCGAAATCGTGGTCAGGACCTGTTGAGCGGTGCCCGGTGATCGAGTGGCCTGGGCAAGCCCGCCCTCCGCTTGAACGACCATGACCGAAATCGAGTGCGCGACGACATCGTGGAGTTCACGAGCGATCGAAGCACGGATCTGCGCCTCAAGGCTGCCCTGGCGCGCGGCCTGCTCAGCGACCTGAAGAGCGGCGGCGTCCCGCTCGGCGACGACCTGACGGGCCCGGGCCGCCTCAACCTCGTGGCGACTGCGCCCGATCGAGTACGCCGTCGTCACAACGCCAGCCGCGGACAGACCGACCAGAATCACCATTGTCCGAAGGTCCGAGTCGCCGAACAAATGGGCTGCGATCCACCGGACAGGCTCGATGAACGCCACGACCAGAGCCATGATGAGATAAATCCGGGCCTTCTTGGACGGAATCCAGCGCGCAACATCGTACATTGCCAGGGGCATCACGATCCAGGACACGGTCGGGTACGTCAACAAGATAATTTGCAGAATGACGAACAGCAGACCGACGAGAAAAAACAAACCAGGATAGTGGTGTCGCAGGATGCTGGAGAGGAAGACGGCCACCCCCAAAGTACCGGCGATCACCACATTGTCCATGCACATTCCGGGCACCAAAAGAATTAGTGCGACAAGGAAAGGAATATGGACGAGAACAATGCCAGTGACCGCGAGAGAGGTGTCGAGGAACCATTCGTTACGAGTGGCTTCTTCCACCCTGAACGGACGTATCACCTGCACCCCTCAAGTGTACAAGAACTATGCGTGAATGAAACGGCGATTGCGAGGGGTTGTGGACCAGTACGCACCATGACAAACTGGGTGTCATGAAGAGGTTTTTCCGTGTCGTCCTCATCCTGGCCGGCATCGCCGCAGTGCTGTACGTCGTCACACACAAACAGTCCGAGGCCCGCGACCTGTGGGACGAGGCGTTGGCAGACGTACCCACGCCTTAACACGACCCTCACGGCCAGCTCGAAACCACACCCCGGGGACCGACGTTCCCTGATGAAGGTGTGGCAAAACGGGTCACCCCCGATCGGCTGATCGCTGATGAACACAGCACCAAGCTGACGAGGGGCCAGCATCATCGGTACACGAACAGTCTGAATGCCTGGTTGAGGTTTATCCCGCTTGCACCGATTGCATGGCTGCTGCGCGACACTGTGGAGGCAGGCTGGCTCGTCCGTCTGTCACGGTACGCCAATCGGTGTTTGTCACCGTGGATCATGCAGTACGTTGTACCACCAACTAAGCGCCTACGCCGTTGTCCTCCATCAGTACGGTATACTCGCCACTGCCCGCCGCGGGAACCCTGGCCTGGGATTTTGATTGCTGTTTCTGGGTTGGATGTCGTACCGCAGTGGGTACTGGGGCACTAACTCAGTTGGTAGAGTGCGACCTTTGCAAGGTCGAAGTCAGGGGTTCGAGTCCCCTGTGCTCCACTTGGGTTCTACGAACCCAAGTGTCAACAGGCTGCAATCGCCTCGGAAGTGCAAACGAGCTTCCACTTCTCTCGGCTCAATTTCCTCAGACCTCCGCCAAGGCTTCCACTGGGGACGCCGCGGCTGCGCGACGGCCCGGCAGTGTCGACGCCAAACCTGCCGCCACGACCAGTACGCCCAGCAAGCCAAGAGTCTGGGTCCAGTTGATGCTGAGGTGGACGGCCATCGTGGTCTTGGTGTCGGCTGCTATCTGGCCGATCATGGCGTGGGCACCGACGTAGCCGAAGAATGCACCGAAGAGCACTCCGACAAGGGCGCCGACGAGGGTCAGCAGTATCGCCTCGATCAGCAGCATCAGCCGAAGCTGGCCACGGCGCAGACCCAACGCCCGCAGCAGCGCGGACTCACGGGTACGCTCGACAACTGACAGCGTCAATGTTCCGCTGACGCCCACCAGCGCGATCAGGACAGCGACAGCCAGCAGCGCCGTCACCACATAGACGATGACGTTCAGCACCTGGTCGATCAGCTCACGCTCGACAGCCGAGCCGCCGGACATCAGACCGTCGCCGGGGATCTTGGAGATGCTCGCCATCGCAGTCGTGGCGTCGTACACGGAGAACAGCATGACGGCCTGCACCTCGGGCGAGCCTGGCGCGGCCAGTTTCGCCAGAGTCGCGGGGCTGACGAGCATGATGTTGGTGTCGCGAACCAGGTTCGAATACACCGTCGTCACTGGTACACCGTCCGTACTGAATGAGCTGTCTTCCTCAAGCGGCGTCACAGTAATGGTGTCGCCATTGGGGATGCTTGAGTAGTTGGACGGGTTCACCAACACCTGGTTGTCCGCAACGGATGCCGGCGCGACACCAGC
>WREX01000061.1 GCA_009779115.1 Propionibacteriaceae bacterium | reverse complement strand
GACGATCCTTCGCTGCCCTGGCGCCACAAGCCCACGCGGGCTGACCTGGCGTGTTGGGCCTGGATCGCGGTCGTCGGCATCTACGGACTGGCCACCATCCCGCTGCGGGCCATCCTGATCGGCTGGAGTCCACCAGCCGCCGCGATGATCACCGGCGGACGCGCATCGGTTGTCACCACCGGCGCCTGGACCTTTGTCAATGGTGGCCCTCTCATTCTGTATTGGCTTGTCGCGAGCGTATCGCTGATCAAGTTCTGCTGGGTCTACTGGTGGGCCGGCAAGTTGTGGGGTACGGGGATCATCGATATCCTGGCGGGCAAATCCGATCGCGCCAAGAAGAGGGCCGACCGCGCCGTACGCCTGACCAACAAGTACCGCCTATTGGCCATCTTCCTGACATTCTTGCCGATCCCCTTCCCCATGCCCATCGTCTTCGCCGCTATCGGCGCGGCAGGAACCTCGCTCAAACGGTTCTTGCCGCCAGTCTTCGTGGTCTCCCTGTTCTACCAGGCCGCGTACCTCGCCCTGGGCTGGAAGATCGGCGAACCCGCTGTCGAGTTGGTCAACATCTACGCACAATACATGTGGTACGTCACTCTCGCCATCCTGGTCGTCATGATCGTCGCCTGGGTGTGGAGGCAGCGGAAATCACGGGCATCGGCGAAAGCGGACCCGGACCCTGCTGACTGACCCGAGGGTCAACATTTCAGTAAGTAAATCGTGTCCTGGTTGTACACCAGCTGACATCCATTGTTTTGCAGTTGGGCCAGCATGGTCGCCTGCCAGTGGTTTTTCTGATTGTCCAGGGAGTACGACGATGTGTCGAAGATGACGTACTGCATCTTCGTGATCGGGACGTACAGGGAGTCGTTCCATTGCGGTACGGCCAGGCGAGTGACATAGTGGTCGACCAGGTGCGCAACGACGAACTCATCGGCGACAACAGTACTTCCCTGTGGGATCAAGGAGATGGCCTGCCCAATGGCCTGGACCCGGCCCGATGACGGAGCCGGAGCCCTGAAGGCAACCGACAACCCCGATGAAATCAACCCCACAAGAACAACGACGACAAGCAGCAAGTACTGCAAGCGTTCAAGGTGTACCAGTCTAAGTCGCGTGATGACATTCGTGCGTACTGGCTTGTCATCGCTGGTTTCCACGACCGTATTGTCTGTCCCACCCCGGGTTGTACTCTCAGTCATACTGTCCGCCAGCCCAACCCCATCGCGCTGCCGAATCTTGCTCCAGGCATCGATGATAGCCATGAAACAGATGACCATGATCGTCGCGTTGTAGTGGTATCCGAATCGGAAGGTCGGGGCGTAGTCGGCGACCACCCTGGCAGCGATGGTGGGCAGGATCGCCCATGCCAACGGGCTGCGCCAGCCCAAGCCGACGGTCACCACGAGGGTCGCCACAAAGACCCAGAAATCTGGGGAGGACAAGGCATGTCCGACGCTGGCCAGCCCTGGGGAGCTGTAGCTGTAACTCAGATAGATGTACGCACCTGTCGCGCTGAGCCGTGGCATGATCCATCCGACCAGAGCGACGAAAGCACCAACACTTGCTATCCCAGTGATCAAACCGGCTTTGATCCTCCTCTGCGCGATGAGCACCAGCCCGAATCCGGCGGTCAGGAAGGTCGAGTCCTCTTTGGTGAGGACGAGCAGGACACACGCGATCGCGAACTGCACCCAATGGGGCTTCTTCCAGATTGAGGCCAATGCCCACGCCACCAAAGGCACAGCCAGAGCGATCTCGTGGAAACCGAAGAAGGTCGCATTGAGAATCCCCCACGACAAGCCGAAACCTATCTGAATCGCGAGGGCTTGACGCTGGGGCAGCCGGTTGGTGGCAAAGCGCCCAACCAGCCACACGGCCAGGCCGAACAAGATCGCTTGTTCAACGAGGAGGAGGCGTACATCGGACCACAGGTGGTAGAAGGGGGACAGGACGGCGACCAAGACCGTGAAGTGGTCACCCAACAAATCGAAAGGGCTTTGAGCCTTGATGTTCGACCAGGGCAGATGCCCTTGACTGTAGTTACGTATCGCCTCTCCGTAGAGGGCCAGGTCCATGCCCGTGCGGTACGTGTTGTACAAGATCAGGGAGCTGACGATGTACAACGCCGAACACACTGCACTTATGCCGATCACAACCCATTGGAGCCGATGAGTTCCGTGGGCAACTTTATTGAGGGTCGGCACCCGTGTTGTCATACTGCGATGGCTTGCCCGTCCTGACGCCAGTCATCGGTGATCGGCAATCCGGTCGCTGACGCGGCTAGGTCGATCGTCCGTACTGTTCGGGCTGCTGTGGGAGCGGAAATGTATGTCGCCGGAACCACTGTAATGGGTTCCCACAAGGATAGTTGTACATCCCCGTTGGGGCCGACGAGGGCGTCGTCAACCCGCGGTTCGGTTTTCTGTTCAACCTGCACACTGAGCGTTTTCTCGTTGTCGCCCAATTCGGTGTCTGCCACGATGGCATCGAGTTGCTTGCGTTCGCGCCTGGCTTCGATCCGGGAGAACACCGCCCACGCGGCCACAACCGCGGCACCGACCAGCGGCACCCACCACTGCATCATCATCCGCAGAACCGCGAAAGGCACTGTCGCCAAGGTGACCAGAATCAGCGCGACAAAGACACCTTGGCGCCGTTTCGCGGCTCGTTTGGCCAAGCGCATCGCCACGCGACGGCCAGCACGACGCATCAACACTGTGGAGACTTCGACGGGCTTGTCCTGCTCCTGATCCACGGGAATCCCCGTATGAACGGTCTTGACCGACCGGCGCGAAGGAGCCTGCTGCTCGACCTGCTCTTGGGTCGGAATGCGCCAACTGATTTGCCGGGGCACGAAGTACAACAAACATGCCACGGCCAGCACGGCGAATATGAGGCCTGAGACATCCATGCCATTCACCCTAGAGCATTCACCCCGCAGCCCGCCTGGAACTCGCCGAATCTGGACTAGATGAATCGGAGATCATGATGCTCAGCAGCGGCCAATCGCCAGATTGGTTTCGGATGACAGCAGACGATGGTCGAGTAGTCTCATAAACTGGCATCATGCGTATTGCACGATTCTCACTCGACGACCTGCCCACCTATGGAGCTGTCGAGATCGCCAGTGACCTCGGACACCATCCTGACACCATCGCGGTCCTGGCCGGGGACCCTTTGCGCCAACCGCTGACCTACACCGGCGAACGGATCGGTTTGAAGGACGTGAAGATGCTCGCGCCTGTCGTCCCGGCGACCAAGGTGGTCTGCATCGGCCACAACTACGCCGACCATGTCTCGGAAATGGGTGTTCGCACTGTCCCGTCGGAGCCGATTGTGTTCTTCAAGCCGGTGACCTCCGTGATCGGAGCCGGCGAAGCGGTCGTCCGCCCGCGGGAAACCCGGATGCTGAGCTATGAGGGGGAACTGGCGATCGTCTTCAGCCGTACGTGCCGGAGGGTCAAGCCTGAAAATGCGGCGACTGTGGTTTTCGGCTACACCGTCGCGAATGACATCACCTGCCGAGACCTTCAGACCACGGACGGCCAGTGGGACAGGTCTAAGGGATTCGACACGTTCTGCCCGCTCGGTCCGTGGATCGTCACGGATCTCAGCCCGGCCCAGGTGGGGGACTTGCATCTGCGTACGACAGTCAACGGAACAGTACGACAGGACGCGTCAACCAAATTAATGTTGCATGATGTGGCTCACCTGATCGCCCATGTGACGGCGTTCACCACGATGTATCCCGGCGATGTGCTGCTGACAGGCACTCCGGCCGGCATCGGAGAGATCCTCCCCAGTGACTCAGTCAGCGTCGAGATCGAGGGCATCGGCACCTTGACCAACCCCATCATGGACGAGATGTTCTGACAGTCTCACCAGTACGATCAAGCTGGTTATTCCTTGTCAACCGGTGGTTCGGGTATCGCGTACTCGTCCCGTTCGTACTTGCCTGAGGACGAACTGGGTGAGGCTGGCTCGTCGTGGTCGGTACCTCTCCAGCGGGCGATGACCCGCATGACGTGGTAGATGATGATGGCGCTGAAGGCGCCGACTGCGATGCCGCCGAAGCTGGCGGGCCCGATGGAGAAATTGTAGTTGGCGATACCGGCGATCAGCGCGACGGCTGCGGTCAAGAGGTTGACCGGCGAGGAGAAGTTCACGTGGTTCTCGACCCAGATCCGGGCGCCCAACATTCCGATCATGCCGTACAACACTGTCCCCGCGCCGCCGAGGACGCCGATGGGAATCGTGTTGATCAGGGCGCCGAACTTAGGGATCAGCGACAGCAACAGGGCGACGATGGCCGCCACCCAGTACACAGCGGTTGAATAGATCTTGGTTGCTGCCATAACACCGATGTTTTCCGCATAGGTGGTCGTACCCGAACCGCCGCCGAGTCCGGCGAGGGCCGTCGAGACACCGTCCGCCAGCAGAGCCCTGCCCATCAGGGGATTCATGTCGGTGTTCGTCATCAAAGCCACCGATTTCACGTGCCCGACGTTTTCGGCGATCAGCACCAGGACGACCGGCAGGAACAAGCCCAAGATCGACCAATCGACCTGAGGGGTCTGGAAATGCGGAAGCCCGATCCAGGCAGCATTCTTGACAGCGGTGAAATTGATCTGGCCCTGGATGAGCGCGGCGACGTACCCGACGAGTACACCGATGAGGATGGACAGCCGCCCGATCAGTCCCCGGAAGAGGACGGTGATGATCAGGATCGCGGCAATGGTGATCAGGGCCGTCCACCCGGCAGCCTTGGCATTGTTCCAGGCCGATGGAGCCAGGTTGAAGCCGATCAGCATGACGATCGCGCCGACCACCACCGAGGGCATGAGCTTCTCGATCCAGCCCGACCCCACGACGTGGACCAGCAGACCGACCAGGGCAAGCACAATGCCTGCAACCAAGACTCCGAACAGGGCCGTACCGTAATTTCCTCCGTCAGACGCCACCGCCGCAGTGATCGGAGCGATGAACGCGAACGACGAACCCAGGTAGCTCGGAAGGCGATTGCCCGTGATCAGCAGGAACAAGACCGTGCCGACCGCGGAGAAGAACAGGGTGGTAGCAGGTGGGAACCCGGTCAGCAGAGGTACGAGAAAGGTCGCGCCGAACATGGCGACCACGTGCTGGGCGCCGAGCCCGATCGTTCTGCCCCACGACAATCGTTCATTGGGTTTGACGACTTCCCCCGGGGTGAGGGATCCGCTTCCATGCAAGGTCCACAAGGCCATGACAACTCCTAGAGTTCAGTGTGTGCGATATGTATCAGTGTCTTCAGTCAGCAACGAGAAGGTGAGAATACTACCGTTGTTCCTTCACCTCGGGCCGCATCTTGCCCGCCATGTCCACCATGCCGGTCATTTCTGGGACACCACACTAGCAGTCACCAGAACAGTCATCGGCCTGTATCCTGACCCCATGACCTATGATTTTGACACTCTGATCGAGCGGGCGGGGAGCAATTCGTTGAAGTGGGATGTCCGGGATGGGGAGTTGCCCATGTGGGTGGCTGATATGGACTTCCTTGTCGCGCCGGTGATCAGGCAGGCGGTGTTGGAGAAGGCGTCATCGGGGATTTTTGGGTACGGGATTGTGCCACCGGGATTCGCTCGGGCGGTGCATGCCTGGTGGGAGGGCAGGTACGGGTTCGACATCGCACCTGACTGGGTTCAGTTCTGCCATGGGATCGTACCGGCGGTGTCCTCGCTGATCCGGACACTGGCCGAACCGGGCGAAGGGGTTGTCATCCAGTCACCGGTTTACAACTGTTTCTATTACTCGATTGAGAAGTCCTCGCGGACGGCGCTGATCAACAACCTTCCTTATGACAATGGGCAGTACGGAATCGACTGGGACGATCTGGAAGAGAAGTTGTCCGATCCTCGGGCTCGGGTGTTTCTGCTGTGTAACCCGCAGAATCCGACCGGCCAGGTTTGGAGTCCGGAAGAGTTGGCGCGGATGGGCGAGATGGCGGCCGCCCATCAAGTGACGGTGATCTCCGATGAGATTCACTGCGACATCACTGAGCCGGGTCTTGCGTACACTCCGTTCGCTTCGGTTAACCAGACTTGTGCGAGCACCTCGATCACTCTTGTCTCTCCGACCAAGTCGTTCAATATTCCTGGATTACAAACCTCTGTGGCCATCGTGCCGGACCCGGCTCTTCGCAAGCTGACAGCGGCCAGTTTGTCTCGCGATGAACTCACCGGACCCAATTCCTTCGCGGTCGAGGCGCTGATCGCGGCGTACACACAAGGTGGCGACTGGCTGGATGCCATGCGCGACTATGTCTGGCAGAACAAAGCACTGCTGTCGGACTTTATCGGAAAGCACCTGCCGGAATTGCATGTCATCCCTGGTGAATCCACATATCTGTCGTGGGTGGACTGCTCGGGACTGACCGAGGACGCGACCGCATTCTGCACGTTCCTGCGCCAGCAGACCGGGTTGTACGTCAATCCGGGCGAACTCTATGGGGACAATGCCAAAGCGTTCTTCCGCATTAACCTGGCATGCCCATCCAGCCGGGTCGAGGACGCGCTAGAACGGTTGTCACGCGGTGTGGCCGCTTGGAAAGACCGCGACTGATCCGAACTTACCCCTCGACCAGCGTGGCAACCATGATGGCTTTGATGGAGTGCATGCGGTTCTCGGCCTGGTCGAAGACAATTGATGCTTCGGATTCGAAGACCTCGTCACTGACTTCCAGGCCATCGTCGATGCCGGCCAGGCGCAGGATTTCACCGCCCATGGTCGTGTTGAGGTCGTGGAAGGCCGGAAGACAGTGCATGAACTTGACGTTGTCGTTGCCTGTTTTCGCCAGCAATTCGCTTGTCACCCGGTATGGCATGAGCATCGGAATGCGCTCCAGCCAGACTTCCTTGGGCTCGCCCATGGAGACCCACACATCCGTGTAGACGAAGTCGGCGCCCTTGACCCCGGTGTCCACATCGTCTGTGATCATGATCCGCGCCCCCGACTGCTTGGCGATCTGCGCCGCCTGCTGCTGGATGTGGGGCCAGTTCTGCAAACCCTGAGGGGCCACGATACGTACGTCCATGCCCATGATGGAGGCAGCGATCAACAAGGAATTGCCGATGTTGTAGCGCGAATCACCCACGTATGCGAAGGAGATCTGATCCAGGGGCTTGTCGCAATGCTCCTTCATGGTGAGCAGGTCGCACAGGCTCTGGGTGGGGTGCCACTCATTGGTCAGGCCATTCCACACCGGCACCCCGGCATGCTTCGCCAGGTCTTCGACGATCCGCTGCCCGAAGCCGCGATATTCGATCCCGTCGTACATCCGGCCCAAGACACGAGCGGTGTCGGCAATGGATTCCTTGTGCCCGATCTGACTCGACACTGTGTCGAGATAGGTGACATTCGCCCCCTGGTCGTACGCCGCGACCTCGAATGCGCACCGGGTCCGCGTCGAAGTCTTCTCGAAGATCAGAGCGATGTTCTTCCCTGTCAGATGCTGTTTTTCCGTACCATTTTTCTTGTCGGCCTTCAGACGGCTCGCCAGATCCATCAGGTACGTCCACTCCTCGGCTGTGAAGTCGAGTTCCTTCAGAAAATGACGGTTCACCATACTCATGACAGTCCCTTCCACAAAGCCCATGATGCTACCACCCTTCTTGCCTGGTCGCACCCCGTCGAATCACCGCCGCGATGCATATCAACCTGCTCGCACACCACGCGTACTGGATATCTGTGACAGACTGGAGTGGTGAGTGTAGCCACCCCCCGCCCAGTCCACGTGATTTTCGTCTGCTGGGGCAACATTTGCCGTTCTCCCATGGCTGAACGGATCGCCGAAAAGATGGCCGGACAAGCCGGGATCGAAGGAGTACGGTTCACCTCCGCGGCCACGTCCGACGAACAAGTGGGCAACCCCATTGACCCCCGGGCCGCACGCGTCCTGACCGCGGCGGGGTACCGATCGGCAAACCACAGGGCCCACCAGATCACGGTAGACGAAATCAACTATGCCGACCTCATCATCGGCATGGAGCAAATTCACCTGGACACGATGCGCCGCCTGGCGCCCGACACGGGGACTCTCGCCTTGATGACCGACTTCGACCCCTCCGCCGAGCCTGATCAGGGCATCGACGATCCCTGGTACGGCCCGCCAGCCGGGTTCGAAGCCACCCTGGCGTCGCTGGAGCGGGCCATGCCCGGCGTCCTGGCCTGGGTCCGCGAGAAGAGTAATTACAATAGCCTCCATGGTTGATCTTGAAAGCTTGGGGCTGCCCGCACTGCCCGAGCCGCTGCCCTGTCCCACAGTGGACGCTCACACTCACCTGGATTCGGTGGCCGAGCGTACTGGCTTGTCAGCTCAAGATTCCCTCGACTTGGCCGCTCAGGTCGGGATCGGTTGGGTCATCCAGGCGGGCGACAGCGTGGCCGATTCGGCGTGGGGGGAAGCCCTGGCACGGGAGAACCCGCAGGTGGTCGCCTGCGTGGCCCTGCACCCGAACGTGGTCGCACGTTTGCCTGTCACGGCCGCCGAAGAAGACTCCCGGCAGGAAGACCCATCCGCCACAACGGACAACGACGAGGTCCGCCCAGACCCCCAATTCGAGCAGGAGTTCGCCCAGATCAGGCGACTGGCGCAAGCGGGCCCCCACGTGAGGGCGATCGGAGAAACCGGGTTGGACTATTACCGGACCACCGACTCCGAGGCGCAAGACCGGCAACGTGCCTCGTTCGCCCGCCATATCCAACTGGCCTGTGAACTGGACCTGACGCTCATGATCCACGACCGCGACGCCCATGACGATGTGTTGTCCATTCTCGACGATTCCCCCAAGCCAGTACGAGTTGTGATGCATGCCTTTTCCGGTGACTCCGACTTCGCCCAAGCGTGCATCGACCGGGGATACTGGCTGAGTTTTCCCGGTGTGACAACGTACAAAGCGAATCATCATCTGCGCCGGTCACTGGCGATCACACCGCCCGACAAGATGTTGGTCGAAACGGACGCCCCGTTCCTCACCCCCCTACCTCATCGTGGTCGGCCCAACGCCCCCTACCTCACGCCCTACACAGTACGGTTCATCGCCGAGCAAAAGGACTGGGACCTCGTACGCACCTGTGCCCAGTTGCGCGACAACGCCTTCGCCGCCTACGGCGGACCCTGGGGTCGCGATGGCTGACTATCTGGACGCCACCCGAATCCGTGCCCTGGCAGCGCAGTTGGATCTCAGGCCGTCCAAGGGGCGCGGGCAGAACTTCCTGTTCGACGCCAACACAGTACGCCGCATCGTTGCCTTGGCCGAGGTGACTCCCGATGACACTGTCCTGGAGATCGGTCCCGGTCTCGGTTCGCTGACGGTCGGCCTCCTCCATACCGGAGCCCACGTCCTCGCCGTCGAAGTCGAGCCTGCGCTCGTCCAGCAGTTACCCATCACGATGGAAAAACTGGTCCCTGACAAGGTTGAACATCTGACAGTCATCGAACAGGACGCCCTTTCCATGAGCCCCGCAACTCGGGGACTGACAGCCATCGATGCCACCCCGGACACCAACCGCAGTGACAGCCCCCAGATGATGGGAACGGACTCCTCTTCTCATACCAATATTGACAATGTTGATTCCTCATCTGCGCCAATGGCTCCCTTCGTACCCTCGCTCATGACACCGACAATGCTGGTATCGAATCTCCCGTACAACATCTCTGTCCCGGTCATCCTGCACATTCTCGCCACTTTCCCATCGATCACGCGGGGGCTGGTCATGGTGCAATCCGAAGTTGCCGCGCGCCTGGCCGCACCCCCAGGTTCGAAGGTGTACGGAGTCCCGTCCGCCAAGATAGCGTGGTACGCCGCCGCATCCCGCGTGGGCACTGTGCCACCGACCGTCTTCTGGCCCGCCCCTAATGTGGACTCGGGCTTGGTGCGTTTCGTCCGCCGCGATCCCCCAGTCACGGCAACTCGCGAAGCGACGTTTTCCCTGATAGATACCGCATTCTCTCAGCGCCGCAAGATGCTGCGATCTGTCCTGGCCTCCCGATACGGTCCCGGTGTCCACCTGGCACTCGAACAAGCGGGCATTTCCCCTCAGGCGCGCGGCGAAACCCTTTCCATCGAAAGTTTCGCCCGCCTGGCGTCTCACCTAGCCTGTGAAGATTGAGCAACCACAATTCTCCCGGCGTACTGGTAAAAAGTCCTTTTGCCACCAGATACGCTAGGAGCATGAGCCACCTTCAGGGCCCGGGGACCGATCAGCCACTCGACGACGCATTGGCGCGCCGACTCGACCCCTCCAGCGACTCCTCACCATCGCTCGACGACTCCGCCCCGCTACCCAGTGGGTCCGCCAGACCACCCGATGACCCGACCGATCAAACAACGGTCAATGATTCCCAAGACAAACCGAACTGGTTGCGTAGTATCTCTTTATTGCTAACTGGACAGACATTGTCACTATTCGGCTCGGGGGTAGTCGGCTATGCGGTCATCTGGTACATCACACTCCAGACCGGGTCGGGATGGCAGTACGCAGTCATGTTCATCGCCGCGAACCTGGCTATGGCGATCACGACGGTCCCGGGCGGGGTATGGGCTGACCGGTACTGGCGCAAGGCCCTGATGATCGGCTCGGACGCGTTCGTCGCCGTGTTCACCCTGATCTTGGCGCTGGTGATTTTGGCTGGCTACCAACAGTTGTGGTTGATCATCGTCGTGTTGTGTCTGAGGGGGTTCGCGACCGGGGTCCAGTCCCCTGCCCTGATGGCGACCATCCCGCAACTCGTGCCAACCACGAAGCTGCTGCGGGTCAACTCGATCAACTCCGCGTTGCAGGCCTTGATCTTCGTCGCCGCTCCCGCCTTGGCGGCCGTACTGCTGGTCACCCTTCCGCTAGGTGTGATCCTCCTGATCGACGTCACCACCGCCCTGATCGGCATCGGTTGTACGATCGCAGTCAAGATTCCCCGGCTGACCAGCGCCGCGATCATCCCGGGTGGGTTCAAGGGCTACCTGTCCCACATGGGGGAAGCCGCAAAATACGTGTGGGCGATCCTCCCCCTGCGCCGGGCAGGTTTCCTCATGGTCATGATGTTGGTCTTCGTGATCCCCCCGGCACAGATGGCTCCCGTCATCGTCGTGCGTCTCTTCGGTTCAGAACAATGGAAACTGGCTATAGCAGAGATTCTGTGGAGCGTCGGCATGGTCCTCGGCGGTGTGATCCTGGCGGTCTGGGGCGGGCTGAAGAACCGCATGACATTGATCATGATCACGTCTGCCATCTGGGGCGTGCTCACCATCGGACTCGGCCTGTCTGGGAGCATCTGGTTCTTCAGCATTGTCATGCTCCTGTACGGAATGTCGCTCCCCGGCTTCCAGACGGCTGCGATGACATCCGTTCAGGAACTCGTCCCGGAACGCCTGCTCGGGCGGACCATGGGTTTCATCAACCTCATCGGATACGCGGCCATCCCCCTCGGCATGGCCATGATGGGCCCCCTGGCCGACATCATCAACATCCGCGCCCTCACCATCGGCTGCGGCGTCCTCGGCTTGGTCATCATCGGCATCACCTCCTTCGACCGAGGTCCCGCCAGCAAGTTGTACGCCCCCACACGCGACTAATCCCGCTCGAATCCACGCTCCCGCACTGCCAATTTCCGAAAATCGTATAACGGAACGTTCGTAAATCGTATAATGACGGGGTTGTCAGGGGTTCCTGAGCCAGCTCCCGAGGGCGTGCACGTCATCCCCATCGACATGCTCGGACCCTGACGTCTGAAATCTGATACACACCGAGTAGAGTTTCAGGCGTGGCACCGGGTCTTGCTGTCAGGGATCGCCCGATCCGGTGCGCCGCAGCCGGGACATGGTATTTCAGCGGGCTCCTGGGTACGAACGAACAGACCCTCATTCCTGCACTGGGTCAATGAGGCAGAACACAACCATGATGGGTGGCGTCACCCCACACCACCGTACTGACCGGGCAACTCACCAGACCACGTGATTAACTTGTTCCATGAGTTCCATGGGTATGGGTGGTGGCCGGGGAAGGGCCGCCCGCATTTCTTCGGGGGACATCGATGCGCAGAAAGCCATCAACGCAGCGGCCCCGAAG
>WREX01000060.1 GCA_009779115.1 Propionibacteriaceae bacterium | reverse complement strand
GCTGACCGTGGCCGGACTGGGCATGTTCGCCTGGCCGCTGTTCATCCCCGCGACATCCGCCGACACCATGGACTCCAGCGCCCCCTTCATCTTCGTCGCCCTGCTGCCCTTGTTGATCTTCCTCGTCCTGGCCCAGATCTCCGAGCGCGGCATGGACGCCAAGGCCCTGGCCATCCTCGGAGTGTTGAGCGCTGTCAACGCGGTATTGCGACCCTTGGGCGCGGGAACCAACGGCATCGAGACAGTGTTCTTCCTGCTCATCCTCGCCGGACGGGTCTTCGGTCCTGGTTTCGGCTTCGTCTTAGGCTGCACGTCGCTGTTCGCCTCGGCTCTGCTGACCGCCGGCGTCGGCCCGTGGATGCCCTTCCAAATGCTGGCTTCCGCCTGGATCGGCATGGGAGCAGGACTGTTGCCAGGCCGCCTCTTCGGCCGCGACCTGACCGGCAAGGCCGAGGTGGCGATGCTGATCGTGTACGGAATCGTGGTGGCGTACCTCTTTGGCGCGATCATGAACCTGTGGTTCTGGCCCTTCATGACCGGTCCGGCAATGCCTGATTCCACCAGCCTGGCCTACATCCCCGGCGGAGGGCTGTTGGAGAACCTCCAGCGCTTCGGCTGGTACACCCTCATCACCTCCACGGCAGTGTGGGACACCGGACGCGCCATCGCCAACACAGTCTTACTGGCTCTGCTCGGTCGACCCTTCCTGGCAGCCTTCCGGCGTACTGTGCGCCGGGCCCATTTCAACCCCCACGTGGCGTTCCATCCAGTCTCGCCAGCTCCCGCCGTACCCGAGGCCCCATCGGCGTGATTCACACTGTATGAAAGGTACGGCCCTGGCGAGGGCCACCGGACACATCGTCCAGGGCAGAAGTGATCGGATCCGGCAAGGTCAGGTCAGCCGCGTCGAGCAGGGGCAGCAACTGCGAGGCCGACCGGGGACCGACCAAGGCTGAGGTCACACCGGGGGAGTCCCTCACCCACATCAGGGCGACCTGGGCCGGAGTCAGCCCCAGACCGTCGGCCGTGGTGATGACCGCCTGGACGATCCGCCGGGAGCCTTCGTCGAAATACTGCTCCACGAACCAGGACATGCTCGCGTCGTCGCCGCGCGATCCGGGAGGAATCCGGTGGGCGTACTTGCCGGTGAGAACTCCGCGCCCCAGACTGGACCAGGAGAAGAAACCCATGTTGCGCTCTGTCAGGCACGGCAGCAACTCGATCTCGGCCCGGCGTGCCAGCAGCGAGTATTCAGCCTGGGCGGATATGACAGGGGTACGCCGCAACGCCCGCTGCCAGGTTTCCGCCTCGGCCACCTGCCAACCGACGAAGTTGGAGACCCCGACGTGACGGGCCATCCCGCGGGCCACTGCCTCGTCGGCGGCGGACAGGGTCTCCTCCAGGGGAGTGTCACCCCAGGCGTGTACCTGCCACAAATCCACCCAATCGGTGCCCAACCGGTTCAAAGATCCTTCAAGATCGGCCAGCAGGGTGGCCCGGGAATTGTCGATGATGCGCTCCCCGCCGCGCTGGATGAAGCCTGATTTCGTCGAGATGACCAGTTCGTTGCGGTCGATGGCCCGGACCAGCATCCGTCCGATGAGGGACTCGACCTGTCCGAACCCGTACGCCGCGGCGGTGTCGATCAGGTTCCCGCCGTGGCCGAGGAAGGCCCTCATCATGATCAGGGCTTCGTTGATGGAGGTGGCAGCGCCCCACGACATCGTCCCCAAACCCATGCTGGACACGATGAGGTCGGAGTCACCGACGCGAGAACACCGCATAGGGCCAGACTAGCCGACGAGAAGTGTGGACGCGTGGCCCATCCCGTTATACAGCATGGATCACGCCGAACACGATCAAGCCCATCACCACCAGGCCCGCCAGCACACGGTAGACGATGAACACAGTGAATCTGTTGGAGGCGACGAAGCGCAGCAGCCAGGCGATGGCGGCGTAGGCCACGCCGAAAGAGATGATGGTGGCCACGATGGTCGGGCCCCAGCCGACGCCGGTCGAGATCGTGTGGTACTGGGTGACGGCTTGCATCGCTCCGGACAGGGTCAGGGCGGGAATGCCCAGGAAGAAGCTCCACCGGGTCGCAGTCGTCCGGTCGATGCCACGCAACAGGGCGGCCGAGATGGTGGCCCCCGAACGCGAGACGCCTGGAACCAGCGCCAGGCATTGCGTACATCCGATGACGATGGCGTCCAGCATCGTCAGTGAGGACTCATCGCGCAGTTGGACTGTCTTGCTGTGGTCGAGATTGGTCGCATGGCGATCGGCGAACCACAAGACTGCGCTCCACACGATCAGCGCGATGGCGACGACCCACAATGAACGCAGTGTTGTCTCGATCACCTTCTGGAAGAGGAGCCCGACGATACCGATGGGAATGGACCCGATGATGACCGACCATCCGAGGCGATAATTGGTGCCTCGCTTGTCTGCGTGAAAGAGCCCCTGGAACCATCCCACGGCCAGCCGTACTATGTCTGACCAGAAGTAGATGATCGCCGCCAGGATGGCTCCGACTTGGATAATCGCGGTGAATGCCGTGATATCGGAGGAGTCGATGGACAGGCCGAATAGCTTCTCAACAATGGTCAAATGCCCGGTTGATGAGACGGGAAGGAACTCGGTGAGCCCCTCGACGACACCAAGGACAATTGCAACCAACCAACTCATCGTCTACTCTCTTTCTTTTTTGTGGGATTGTGGGTAATCTTCAGTGGAACCATCACCCTGGTGGTTCGCGAGAAAGGAAAGCTCAGGTGATCCCACAAGAGCAATCTTCGCCAATCATCTCCGGGACACCCATTCATGTGAATGACCTCGACCCCACTGAGACGGCGGAATGGCTGGAGTCCTTCGACGGACTCGTCCGTGATGAAGGTTCGGAACGAGCTAGATACATCATGGCACGTCTGATGGAGAGGGCTCGCGAGAGGCATGTTCCCGCGCCCGTCCTTCACGCAACCGACTTTGTCAACACGATTCCGGTGTCCGAAGAGCCCCCGTACCCCGGGGACATCGACCTGGAACGGGGCTTCCGTCGTTTGTTGCGTTGGAATGCTGCGATCATGGTCCATCGGGCTCAAAGACCAGGGGTGGCTGTTGGCGGGCACATTTCATCTTATGCCTCGTCGGCCACTTTGTATGAAGTCGGTCTCAACCATTTCTTCAGGGGCAAGGATCATCCAGGCGGGGGCGACCAGGTTTTCTTCCAAGGGCACAGTTCTCCCGGGATGTACGCGCGTGCTTTCCTGGAGGGCAGGCTTGGCGTCGACGACCTCGACGGTTTCCGCCAAGAACAAAGTCATATTGTTAACGGTGCGCCGCGAGGGCTGTCATCGTACCCACACCCTCGGCGTATGCCGGCGTTCTGGGAATTCCCGACAGTGTCGATGGGCCTGGGGCCGATGAACGCCATCTATCAAGCTTCCTTCAACCGGTACCTCGCCAACCGGGGGATCAAGGACACCTCTGACCAGCGTGTCTGGGCCTTCCTCGGCGACGGGGAGATGGATGAGCCCGAATCCCGCGGCCTGATCCATTTCGCCGCGTACGAGGGTTTGGACAACCTGGTCTTCGTCATCAACTGCAATTTGCAGCGGTTGGACGGCCCGGTCAGGGGCAACGGCAAGATCATCCAGGAACTGGAGGCCTTCTTCGCCGGTGCCGGCTGGAATGTCATCAAGGTCGTCTGGGGATCCAACTGGGACGGGCTGCTGGAAGCCGATCGCGACCGGGCGCTGGTCAACCTCATGAACGCCACGCCGGATGGGGACTTCCAAACGTACAAAGCCAATGACGGGGCCTATGTCAGGGAGCATTTCTTCGGTCGGGACCGCCGTACTGCTGCCATGGTCGAGCACTGGTCCGACGACCAGATCTGGCGGTTGTCCAGGGGTGGGCATGACTATCAGAAGGTGTACGCCGCGTACGCCCGGGCCGCCCAGCCCAACGGGATGCCGACTGTCGTCTTGGCCCATACGATCAAGGGGTATTTCCTCGGCTCTCACTTCGAGGGGCGCAACTCGACCCACCAGATGAAGAAGATGGCGCTGGACGACCTCAAGGCCTTCCGCGACCGGTTGCAGATTCCGGTCGCCGACTCGGCTTTGGAAGAGAATCCGTACCTGCCGCCCTACTATCATCCCGGTCAGCACGACGCGCGCATCCAGTACTTGATGGAGCATCGCCGCGCTCTGGGTGGCTTCGTTCCTGAGCGGCGCAACCAGCCCAAGCCGCTGGTGCTGCCCGACAAGTCGGCTTATGCGGCGACCAAGAAGGGGTCGGGGACGATTCCGGTGGCAACGACCATGGCATGGGCCAGGTTGCTCAGGGATCTCATCCGCAACAAGCAATTCGGCGCCTACGTGGTGCCGATCGTACCTGATGAGGCGCGTACTTTCGGGTTGGATTCTTTCTTCCCGACGATCAAGATCTACAACGCGAACGGCCAGACCTACACGCCGGTGGACGATGACCTGGTGCTGGCTTATCGGGAGTCCACCTCCGGGCAGATTCTCCACACCGGTATCAACGAGGCCGGTTCCGTGGCGGCGTTCACAGCCGTCGGGACGTCGTACGCCACTCATGGGGTGCCGATGGTGCCGATGTACATCTTCTATTCGATGTTCGGATTCCAGCGTACCGGTGACGCGATGTGGGCGGCCGGCGACCAGATGGCCCGCGGTTTCATGCTCGGGGCCACGGCCGGGAAGACCACGCTGACCGGCGAGGGACTCCAGCACGCCGACGGGCATAGCCCGTTGTTGGCGTCGTCCAATCCTGCGATCCGCCACTACGATCCCGCGTACGCCTACGAACTGGCGTCCATCATGGAATACGGCATGGAGGTCATGTACGGGCCGAACCCGGAGAACGTGATTTTCTATCTGACTGTGTACAACGAGCCCATGATCCAACCTCCCGAGCCGGCGAATGTCGACGTGGAGGGGATCCGGAAGGGGATGTACCTCCTGCGTGAGTCCCAGGGCGTGGCCCCGGATCGTCCGCGTGTCCAGTTGATGGCCTCCGGAGTCGGTGTGCCGTGGGCATTGCAGGCCCAGCAGTTGCTGGCGGAGAATCATGGGATCGCCGCCGACGTATGGTCGGTCACCAGCTGGAACGAACTGCGCCGTGAGGCGATGGATGCTGAGGCGGCCGGACGCGTGCCCTATGTGACCAGCAGGCTCAAGGGCCGGACTGGTCCCATCGTGGCGGCCTCGGATTTCATGCGAGCGGTCCCGGACCAGATCGCTCCGTGGCTCGAACAGGATTTCACCTCTGTCGGCGGTGACGGGTTCGGCTTCTCCGACACCCGTGCGGCTGCCCGGCGCTGGCTCAAGATCGACCAGGCCTCGATCACGGTCAAGGCTTTGCAGATGTTGGCCAAGGCGGGTGTCATCCCGGAGCACGTGGCGACCGACGCCCATGCCAAGTACGACCTGGATAACGTGAATGCCACCCTGGGCGCCCCGGCTCACTCCGATTCCCCGGATGGAGAGTGAGGTGTCGCAGCGCCCATCCTGGGATCGTTCTCATTCGCCGCATCGATGGCGTAGATTAAGGTCAGCATGTACCCTGCTTGAGGCGAAGGAGTGAGAACGTGAGCCACAGTGGGCCAGCTGAGGCGGTGGGCATCCAACAACTCGGTCTAACCCAGGGAATGGTTGTCCAAGAACTGGGCTGGGACGAGGACGTCGACGACGATTTCCGCCAGGCGGTCATGGAGATCATCGACTCCGACCTTCTCGAAGAGTCGACTGACTCTGTCGATGCGGTACTCCTGTGGCTGCGGGAGGACGACGGAGACGTCATGGACCTCTTGATTGATTCTCTGACGGACTTGAGCCAGAGTGGTTTCCTGTGGGTCCTGACCCCGAAGATCGGCCGTCCCGGGCAGGTTGCCCAATCAGACCTCGCCGAGGGTGTCCTCGCCGCCGGCCTGTGCCTGACAACCTCCGCCTCGGTCTCCAAGGATTGGTCAGCCCACCGGGTCGTACGCCCGAAAGCCAGCCGCCGCTAGCGAGTTGTCCCGGACAACCGCCCCGGATTCATAGCTCAGTTGGTAGAGCACTTCCCTTACAAGGAAGGGGTCGTCGGTTCGAGCCCGGCTGAATCCACCGCAATATTTTTGCTTGTCAGAATGTATATGTAACATCATTTACCATTGTTACAACCCGTAGGCTTGACCACCTTTTTTGACCACCATTTGATGATGCTTATCCGAACATGGACTTGCCCAGAACGCCAAGGTCAACCAGTGCGATGATCGAGTACGAAAGTATCCGACTCAGGTGCCGGTCACCAGTCTTATGAAACGACGACCAAACCCTTCTTGAAGAAGGTCTCGTAGCTGAGTTCGTCGGTGCCGGGGTTGGACCAGGCTACGACGACGGTCATGTCGGGGCGAGCAGCAGAGAGGGCAGAGGCCACGCTCATGGCGGGCTTGGTGGCTGTGAAAGAAACCTGGTTCCATGCTTTGGAGGTACGGAACAGGCAGGCTCCCAGGTCCGAGAACTGGGTGACGGTCGCGATGTCGATGGTGGGGTCGATGGTCAGCGAGGCGACTGCTCGCAGGTCGAGGGTGCCGGGACCGAACAGGGGGCACTCGAAGGCCCGCGGGTCCTTGGCATCGGGGTCGTCGGCATAGCCTGGACGGCACTGCACTGACTCAAGTAAAAGCCGAATATCGTCCTCAGAACCGTTGAGAGTGACGACGTTTCTAATCCAATTCGACATGATGACCTCCCTAACTGATGAACAAATCTTCTTGCCTACCGTATTAACTATGTATCTAACTACCCTTCCAAACTACAACCGGCTCCTGTAACCCACAATGGGACCCGGATCCGGGGGTACCATGTCCCATTCCGAAGCAGTACGGCCCTTGTTTTGGTGCGCCGAGATTGTCCCGGTCAGCCAGGGCAGGTGACTACCGGGTACGCCAAACATAGTGCGTACTTGTTTCCTGGATCATCGATACGATGACCTATTCGTGGAACGCGACATCCCTCCGCTTCCCGACCAACCTGTAAAACGTCGGGTTACCCACACATATATATACCACAGGCAACAAGGGGTGATAGGCATATGCAACAAGGATGGGCAGACGTCCAGTTTGCCCATCCTTGTTGTGCGGGGAAACGACCTGCGGGGTCAACAGCCCGTGAAGGGGGCCAGCGGTCGTTTCCCCATGAAGGCTCCCATTGGCTCCACCTGGTCCTGGGTGCCGAAACAACTGGCGAACTGTGCGGATTCGATGGCCGCACCTGTGTCAATATCTGTCTGGTGGCCGAGGGCCACGGCCTGCTTGGTCGCCCGGCCCGCCCCCGTGACCAGCAGGCACCGGGTCCGGTCTGCTTCAGCCCGGTCCAGTGTTGCCTCGATATCGGACAACACTTAGCTGTTGAGGGCGTTGAGCGCCTCCGGCCTGCTGATCGTCACCGTCGCGACGCCGTCAGCCACCCAGGGGTGGTCACACGCTCGGTTCGCGAACTGGGCAGCCACCTCGTCAGTGCCTTGTGCAAACCAGGCATGGAAACGATCCCCAGTATTTCACCCCTCCTGGCAGCCATCGCAGTCGACAAACAGTACGGCTCCGCTCAACCCTGGGTCGAGCCCAGCTATCCGGCATCCATGAGGGCCCTGGTCGCGCATCCCTGAGAAAATGGCGGATTGCCGCTGGCAGTTGCCAGGAATTTACCGGTCTCCAGGTAAAATTCGTACTCGTGGCAACTGTGGACGATCTACGGAACCTGTGGGACGACCTTGATCAGACGATGGTCTCGATTGAGGCGGTCGTCGACGTACCCGGGAAAAGAACGGCGATCGCAGCCCTGGAAGTGGACGCCGCCGCACCCGATCTGTGGAGCGATCAGGAGCGTGCCCAGGAGGTGACCTCGCGCATGTCCCGTCTCAGGGCCGACGTCGAACGGGTCACTGGGCTGCGTTCCCGTCTGGATGACACCCACGTTCTGATCGACCTCGGGGTCGAGGAAGACGACGCCGAAACTCTCGCCGAGGCCGGCACATCCTTGTCCAGTCTGGCTTCCGACATCCAGGCCCTGGAAGTACGCACCCTGCTCAACGGGGAGTACGACGACCGCGACGCCCTGGTGACCATCCGCTCGGAGGCCGGGGGAGTCGATGCCGCCGACTTCGCCGAAATGCTCTTGCGGATGTATCTGCGCTGGGCCGACCGCCACGGCTATCCGGCCGAGGTCTACGACACCTCCTACGCCGAGGAAGCGGGCATCAAGTCAGCAACCTTCCAAGTCAAGGCGCCTTTCGCGTACGGCACCTTGTCCGTGGAGCAGGGGACTCACCGCTTGGTCCGCATCTCTCCCTTCGACAACCAGGGGCGCAGGCAGACCTCGTTCGCGGGAGTGGAAGTGCTTCCAGTGACTCAGGAGGCCGACCACATCGACATCCCCGAGGCCGACATCCGGGTCGATGTCTTCCGCTCGTCAGGCCCTGGTGGCCAGTCCGTCAACACGACCGACTCCGCCGTGCGCATCACCCACCTGCCCACCGGCCTGGTGGTCAGCTGCCAGAACGAGAAATCACAGTTGCAGAACAAAGCCGCCGCGTTGAGGGTCCTCCAGGCCCGTCTGCTCGAACGGGCGAGGGCTGAGCGCGAGGAGCAGATGCGAGCGCTGAAGGGCGATGGCGGTAACTCCTGGGGATCCCAGATGCGCAGTTACGTCCTCCATCCGTACCAAATGGTCAAAGACTTGAGGACCGAATTCGAGGTGGGGAACCCCTCAGCCGTCTTCGACGGTGACCTCGACGGTTTCATCGACGCCGGAATCCGCTGGCGGCGCCAGCAGGAGCAACGAGAAGTATAGGAAGAAATTCGTCTGAGATTTCGGTGAGAGATTCTCAGGTTTGAGAGAGGTAACAAGGTGATCAAATTTGAGGAAGTCTCCCGGATTTACGACGGTCAGACCAGGGCTGCCTTGGCGAACGTCACCATCGATGTCGACAAAGGTGAGTTTGTCTTCCTCGTGGGGGGATCCGGATCGGGGAAATCCACCCTGCTGAAACTCATCCTGCGCGAATTCCGCCCAACGACTGGACGGATTTACGTCGCGGGCAAGGACGTCGCCACGCTTCCGGAGCGCAAGATTCCGGGGCTGAGGCGCGAGATCGGCATGGTCAGCCAAGATTTCCGGCTCCTTCCGGGCAAAACGGTCTTCGAGAATGTCGCCTTCGCCCTCCAGGTCATCGGCAAGCCCCGCTCCCTGATCCGCAAGGTTGTCCCCGACACCCTCGAACTGGTCGGCTTGGGGGATAAGTCCGACCGCAAACCAGATGAGTTGTCCGGCGGCGAGCAGCAGCGCGTGGCGATCGCCCGGGCCTTCGTCAACCATCCGAAGATCTTGTTGGCCGACGAGCCAACCGGGAATCTCGATCCCGAAACCTCGGTGGGCATCATGAGGTTGTTGGACCGGATCAACCGGTCCGAGACAACTGTGATGATGGCCACCCATGACTGGGCCATGGTCGACCAGATGCGCAAGCGGGTCGTGGAACTCGACGGCGGACACGTCGTCCGCGACCAGGCCCGTGGCATTTACGGGGCGAGAGCCTGAAAGGAGTCCCATGCGTCACGCACTATCCGAGACTTGGTCTGGGCTGAGGAGGAATGCCGGCATCACCCTGGCCGTCATCATGACCATGTGGGTGTCATTGTCACTGTTCGGTGCGGGCCTCATCGCCGCCCAGCAGGTCAACCTGTTGAAAGACGAGTGGTACGACAAGATTGAGGTCACCGTCTATCTGTGTACGGCCAAACTCCAAACCGGTGGAAACTGTGACCCCGGCCAGGACGCCACCCAAGAGCAGAAGGACCAGATCCAGGCCGCCCTGGAGAAGAACCCTGAAGTCCAGACGGTCTACTACGAGACCAAGGCTGAGGCTTTCGCCCAATTCCAGGACCTCTTCAAGGGCACAGCGATCGAAGACTCGCTGACCTTGGACGAGATGCAGGACTCTTTCCGGGTGAAGTTGGTCGATCCCCAGCAGTACGAGGGAGTGACCTCGCAGATCTCGCTGATGCCGGGTGTGCAAAAGATCCAGGATCTCCACCAGATACTCGATCCACTCTTCAAATACTTGAGAGCCCTGCAGTGGGGGACGATCGGACTGAGCATCTTGTTGTTGTTGGCCGCCGCATTGCAGATCGGGACGACGATCCGGATGGCCACCTTCACCCGAGGCCGGGAGATCGGGATCATGCGATTGGTGGGTGCGTCCAATTTCTATATTATGGGACCTTTCCTGCTCGAATCGCTGATCGCGGCCCTTGTGGGTGCGGTGTGTGCGGCAGGAACATTGGTGTTTGCGGTGTGGTTCATCATCATGCGTAACGCTCAACAGTCCATTGAGACTATCCGCTGGGTAGGGTGGCCCGAAACGCTGATTTCTGTGGTTTCCGTGTTCATCGTGGCTATTCTTCTATCCATCATTCCGACCATTATCTCCGCGAGAAGGTATCTGCGGGTCTGAGGTGGTCAGGGGGATGGAGGAACATGACCAGGCGGTCACGATCCCTGCGCCAGGTGGTTGCTCTCGCATGCGCGGTTGCGATCTCCTTTGCGGGCTGCGTAGTGTCAGCCCAGGCGGACGACGACCTCACTGCTGCGAAGCAAAAGGCCGACGCCGCTGTCGTGCAGGCTCAAACCGATGTCGACAAGTCGACCCTCATCCTTCAACAGGCCAACGACAAGGTCACCCAGGCCCAAGCCGATGTGGCGGACGCGCAGACAGCGCTCGACGCGGCCCAGGACGCTGTGGCGCAAGCCCAGGAGGTTCAGGCTCAGAAGGCCCAGGAACTCGAGCAGGCCAATCAAGAACTTGCCGACGCCCAGGCTAAGGAAGCAGCGGGACAAGCCGCCATCGACGCCCAGAAGGATGCCATCGGAGCGTACGCGCGTGCCCTGGTCCAGGACAATATGCCTTTGGTCAGCCTGGCCTCCCTCATCAGCACCGACTCCACAGCAACCCTGGCCAATCGTGTCCAGTGGACTGACACCGTCCTGACGACCAACCAGGTCAACCTCGACTCCTTGAGGACCCTCCAGGTTGAATTGGAGCACGCTCGCGAAGCCAGTCAGGCCGCCCAGCAGAAGGCGGACGAGGCCCAGCAGGCAGCCGACGCCCAGGTGGCAGCCACCCAAGCCGCTCAGGATGCGGCCGAGTCGGCTCGTACGACTCTCCAAGCGGCTCTCGATTCGCAGCAGAGTGCTCAGTCAGCAGCCGCTGATGCCCTGGCCGCTGACCAGGACATGTTGGCTCAGACGAGGGCCGAACAAGACGACGTCAACGCCAAAATCGCGGCAGCCGCAGCGGCGGCTGAAGCAGCCCGACAGGCTGAGGCAGCCCGCCAGGCGGCAGCCGATGCCGCGGCCAATCAACCCGCTCCGCCTCCCGCCGCCGGTCCGGTGTCGTCGTCGGGCCTGATCTGGACCGTCAATGGCCCGATCACCAGCTACTACGGCTATCGCATCCACCCGATCTTCCACACGTGGCTTTTCCATGACGGGCTCGATATCGGAGTGCCGTGCGGGACTCCGGTCAAGGCAGCGGCCTCAGGCAAGGTCACCGACGAGTACTACAACGGCGGCTACGGGTATCGCCTGTTCATCGACCACGGGTACGTGGGCGGCAACTACATGGTCACCTCCTACAACCACCTGTCCGGCTATGCCGTGCCCGTGGGGACCTATGTCACCCAGGGGCAAACCGTGGCGTACATCGGCTCGACCGGCAACTCAACCGGGTGCCATATGCACTTCATGCTGTGGGTCAACGGCAGTGGGGTCAACCCCTTGCCGTACCTCCCGTGATACACGTCCGGGTATGATTGTCCTTCTGCCGTGAGGGAAGGAGTGCCGTGGTCAAGGAGCAGGGGCGCAAGCTCATCACCCAGAACAAGAGGGCCCGGCACGACTATCATCTGCACGACACCTTTGAAGCGGGGATCGTTCTGACCGGAACCGAGGTCAAGTCACTCAGGGCTGGAAGGGCTTCCTTGGCCGAGGCGTACGTGACTGTGGACTCCGGCGAGGTCTGGTTGCGCAACGCCAATATCACCGAG
>WREX01000059.1 GCA_009779115.1 Propionibacteriaceae bacterium | reverse complement strand
TGAGATGGTGGACGCGTTTTCCGCCATCGTCCACACGGACAAGGCGTACGCCTATGGGGTCGAGATGGTGGGACGCTTGCGCAAACTGATTCCGCGCCAACAGTTCGAGGTGCCCATCCAGGCGGCGATCGGCTCGCGAGTCATCTCGCGTGAAACCATCCGGGCAGTCCGCAAAGACGTCCTGGCCAAGTGCTACGGCGGCGACATCACCCGCAAGCGCAAACTTCTGGAAAAGCAGAAGGAAGGCAAGAAACGTATGAAGATGGTCGGCCGCGTCGAGGTGCCCCAGGAGGCTTTCGTCGCAGCGTTGTCCACATCCGAGAGCAAATAGGACATGGTACGGCCGACTCTCATGTCCGCTGTCCGCCCCATGCTGCCCCGACCCACGAGGTCCCGTGTCTGACTGCCTCAGCCTGTACGTCCACATCCCCTGGTGCCGCATCAGATGTGGGTATTGCGACTTCAACACCTACGTCCTGGGAGCGCTTCCAAACCAGGACATGCACCAGTACGTCCGCGCCCTCCGCGAGGAAATCCGCGTGGCTGCGCAAACCCTGGGCGACAGGCGAGTGACAACGATCTATATCGGCGGTGGCACGCCCACCCTGATGCCCTCCGAGGACTACCAAACAATCCTCGACCAGATCGGAGAGGTCTTCGAGATCGCCGACGACGCAGAAATCACAACCGAGGCCAATCCGGAGACCCTGACCATGGACCACCTAGTACGAATTAGGGCAACAGGCGTGAACCGTTTGTCTTTGGGTATGCAGTCGTCAGCCCCCCATGTGCTGACCACTTTGGACCGCGTCCACACCCCGGGTCGAGTGGCCGAGGCCGTGGATTGGGCCCGCGGCGCGGGCTTCACGAACCTCTCCTTGGACCTGATCTACGGTACGCCGGGGGAGTCGATGGCCGATTGGCGCGACAGTCTGCGTACTGCCGTGGACCTGGCGCCCGAGCACGTGTCCGCCTACTCTCTGATCGTGGAGGAGGGCACTGGGCTGGCTCGTCGCATGGCCGCAGGCCAGTTGCCTTACCCTGATGAGGATGACCTTGCTGACAAGTACATATGCGCTGACGAAATCCTCTCCACCGCCGGATTCCAGTGGTACGAGGTGAGTAACTGGTCCAAGCCGGGCTATGAATGCCGTCACAATCTGGCCTACTGGCGCTGCCAGCCCTGGTGGGGGATCGGTGCCGGAGCCCACTCATTTATCGACCACCAGCGTTGGTGGAACCACAAGCGCCCCGAAACCTACATCCAAGCCTTGGCAAACACAGGCTCACCAATTGCGGGCAGCGAACAACTGACCGCCGACCAGGCCCACACCGAGTCGGTCATGCTGGCCCTGCGCCTGCGCGAGGGTATAGATAAGAGCGTTCTCACCCGGCAGGAAAGAGGACGAGCGCTCGCGTACGTCCAGTCCGGTCATCTGGCTCACCCCGGTTCCCGGTTCGTCTGTACCCAGGCAGGCCGCCTGATCGCCGACGGGATCGTCCGGGAAATTCTGGATTGACAACCCCGGCAAACCCCATCACTGCGCAAGACGGACCCTCCGGCCCGACCCCCTGACCCTCGCCACTGCCAAGGGTCAGCCCAGCAACTTCGATGACGGTGACCCTTGGCAGTGGTGGTTATCGGAAGCGGTCCGGTCGCTTCCAAACCTGGTTCTCCGGCGGCATAATGACAACATACATTCCAAGAGCACTCGATGTCGTCCTTGTTCTCATGGCGGCCCTTGTCTATTACGTTTGTGGACCACATTGAACACAAATTTAGTTAGATCTATTTATGTTAACTCTCTAGACAATGTCTTGTCTGATTGGTACTGTATGCCGCACCCCATCGCACACCGACTGTATGTCCGCATCGTGAACATACACTTATGAGACGGTCACGACTTGGCCACGTAAGTTGCGCTGATACGCTGATTCAGTGGGAACATCACAACCCGATGACAAGGCCGAGGCCCGCGGTCGACAGCGCAGATTCCGCTGGCTGCGCTGGCTCGTCCTGGCCGTGGTCATTGTCGTCGTCCTGGCCGTGGCCACTCCGCTGACCGTCGTCGGCATCGCCAGTGGGTCCCGGATGTACACCGTCGCCGATGTCCCTGCTCACGATGTCGCGATCGTCTACGGCGCTGGTCTCCAAGACGGCGGTCCGGGCCCCTATCTCGTCGCTCGTCTCATCATTGCCCGCGACCTCTACAAATCAGGCAAGGTCAAGGTCATCCTGGTCTCCGGCGACAACCTCACTGTCTACCACAACGAGCCCCTGGCCATGATGCAGTGGCTGGTCGCCCAGGGTGTGCCCGCTGACAAGATCGTCGAAGATTTCGCGGGAGCCGACACCTACTCCACCTGTGTGAGGGCCCGCCAGATCTTCGGAGTCACCTCCGCGATCCTCGTCTCCCAGACCTACCACCTCCCGCGAGCCGTCACCACCTGCCGCCTGGTCGGTGTCGACGCAGTCGGCGTGGGCGATTCATCAGTACGTGCAGGCAACCGTTCCATGTGGATCAGTTACCAAGTCCGGGAGGTCTTCGCCGACGCTAACATGCTGCTCAGTGTCGTCACTGCCCGCAAGCCGATCCTGGGCCCGTATGACCCCAGCGTCGACCACGCTCTGGGCAGATGATTGTAGGCCTGACCGATAGGGTGAACCGGTGACGCGATACTCCTCAGATGTTTTGGCCCCGGGTTGGCGCAAGGCCGGCAAACCGGTGACCACACCCCAAACCCTCGAAGTCGGCCTGGTGGTCGAGGACCCGACGAGTGGTTTCGTCGGTGCCGTCACCCGTTGGGAGAACGGCCTTGTCGTCCTGGAGGACCGCAAGGGCAAACTCAAGAGTTTTCCGATCGGCCCCGGCTTCTGGGTCGACGGCAAGCCGGTTGAGTTGAAGGTTCCAGGACGCGCTTCCAGCGCCCCCACCCACACCCTCTCCGGCTCCAGGATCGCCCCAACGACTCAGCCCAAGACAGCCCACGAATCGCGCATCTGGGTCGAGGGAATCCATGACGCCGAGTTGATCGAGAAGGTCTGGGGCGACGACTTGCGCTACCTGGGCATCGTGGTCGAGCCCTTGGGCGGCATCGACCACCTAGCCGAACGAGTCGAGCAATTTGCCCCCGATGCGACCCGTCTCCTCGGGGTCCTGGTCGACCACCTCATCCAGGGCACCAAGGAGACCCGCATCGTCACCGGTGTGATGAAGGGTCAGTACGCCGACTCTGTCCTCATCACCGGCCCCCGCTACGTCGACATCTGGCAAGCCGTACGCCCGTCCAGCCTGGGCCTTCAAGCCTGGCCCGAAGTCCCCCGGGGAACCGAGTGGAAACAAGGTATCTGTGCCGGGCTCGGCTGGCCCCACCGTACCTCTGAAGACCTGGCCCGTGCCTGGCGGAAGATCCTCGCCCACGTGAAGTCCTGGGAAGACCTCGACCGCCCCTTCGTCACCGAGGTCGAGCGCCTGATCGACTTCGTCCAGCCCGACGATCTCGACTGACCCCGGGCGACGTCCGAGTATGGTAGTGGCAGAAAGGAGCGCGCATGACCGACATTCTCCCCGCCTTCGAACAGGGACGTCACTTGCTGTCCGTGTCGCAATTCACCCGTGAGAACCTTAAACGTCTGTTTGACGTGGCCGACGCCGTCGACCCGATCGCCAAGAGGCAGGCCGTGTGCACTGCCCTGGACGGCGCCATGCTTGGTTCGTTGTTTTTTGAACCCAGTACGCGGACCCGCCTCAGTTTCGAATCCGCTTTCCAGCGCCTGGGCGGCGAGGTGACCACGACAACCGGTTTCACCTTTTCCTCTATGGCCAAGGGCGAGTCCATCGCCGACACTTCCCGCGTGGTCTCCGGCTATTCCGACGTCCTGGTCGTCCGCCATCCCGACGAGGGGTCCGTGGCCCAATTCGCCGACGCCTCGGTCGTACCGGTGATCAACGCGGGCGACGGCGCGGGCGAGCATCCCTCCCAGGCCCTCCTCGACGTTTACACCCTGGAAAAGGAACTGTCCTTGCGCGACAAGGTTGTCGACGGCAGCCACCTGGCCATCATCGGCGACCTGAAATTTGGCCGCACTGTCCACTCCCTGATGAAACTGATGAGCCTGTATCACCACCTCACTTTCACCGTCTTCTCCCCGCCCGGCCTGGAACTCCCGTCCTCGATCGAGCAGTACGTGACCCAGCGCGGCCATCACGTTCATGTCGTGGACAACGTGGTCGAAGCCGTGCACGGTGTCGATGTGATCTACGCCACCCGCGTCCAACGCGAACGGATGACCGAGGAACTGGACCAGGCCGGCACCCGCGGCGACCTGCTGAACTGGTCGATCCTGGCCGAGGCCGACAACTTGGATGCCATCCTCATGCATCCGCTTCCGCGCGACTCCCGCCCCGACGCCTTCGACCTGTCCAATGATGTCGACGACCTCCCCGGTCTAGCCATCTTTCACCAAACGGACAATGGCATCAACGTACGCATGGCCATCTTCCTCACAACTCTCGGCGTTTCGATCGAAGCAGTCCACCTGACCACCAAACAACGCAGCTGGAAAGCAACGTTGCGCCCCTGATCTGATGGGGGACGGATCAGGGAAAGCAAGTATGGAAGATAGCTACCGACTCCCCTAGGATCTTGAGAGTGGACGTTTCACCGGACTACCCGCTTCATGGGCTGACCCGCAGCGAGGTCGTCCACCGCCAGGAGCAGGGCCGGGTTAACGCTGTCTCCCAGGTCACCTCCCGGTCCTTGTCGCAGATCGTCAAGGACAATGTCTTCACTCGGTTCAACGCGCTCTTGGGCGCACTGTTCATTCTTGTCATTCTGACACAGTCGTACCAAGATGGCCTGTTCGGGATCGCCCTGGTCCTCAATTCGGCCCTGGGAATCGGCCAGGAATGGTACGCCAAACGAAAGCTTGATTCGCTCGCCGTTCTCCATGCCCCCGTGGCGACAGTCCTGCGCGACGGTGAGCGCACCACCATCGATGTGAGCCAGGTTGTCGAGGACGATCTGGTCTGTCTGAGCCCCGGCGACCAGATTCCCGCCGATGGACCCCTGGTGGCCACCGAACACCTGGAGGTTGACGAGTCCAACCTGACCGGGGAGTCCGACGCAGTCAACAAGGAACCCTCGGACGAGGTTTTCTCCGGTACGGCGGTTGTTGCGGGTTCGGGCATATTCCGCGCCGCAGTGGTGGGGGAGGAGGCCACCGCCCACCGACTCTCGCGCGAGGCGAAGGTGTTCACCCGCGCGTACTCAGAAGTCCAGGCTTCGACCAACAAACTTCTGCGCTGGATCACCTGGGTCCTGGTCGTCATGTTCCCCGTCGCCCTGATCGCCCAGTACCGCGGTCTGCAAACGGGCACCTGGACAGAAATAAAAGAACAATGGCGCAACATTATCCTGCGGTCGACCAGTGGCTTGGTGGGCCTGGTCCCCGAGGGACTGGTCCTGCTGACCACGTTGGCTTTCCTGCTGGCCGCCTTGCAACTGACCCGCCAGCAGGCCCTCGTCCAGGAGTTGCCAGCCATCGAAGGTCTGGCCCGCGTCGACGTGATCTGCCTGGACAAAACGGGCACCTTAACCCAGGGCGAGATCGTCTTCGACCGCTGTGAAACCCTGCCTGGCCAGGACTATCACACAGCGATGGACGCGTTGGGCGCCTTCGCCCACGACCTGGTCCCCAACGCGACATCCTTGGCCATCGCCGCCCACGTCTCCCCGAGCAGCCATCGGGTGATCGACCAGGTCCCCTTCTCGTCGGCCCGCAAGTATTCCGGCGTCCGTTTGGACGACGGCCAGGCCTGGGTCTTGGGAGCGCCCGAAATCGTCGCTGGCGGTGACCAGGCCCTCCAAGCCCAGGTGGCACCGCTGGCCGAAGCAGGAGTACGGGTGGTCGTCCTGGCTCTGGTGGATGAGCTAGACAACTGGACTCAGTCGACCCCGGCCGCTCTGGTTCAGTTGACCGAGGCAGTACGACCGGACGCCGCCGAGACTCTCGCCTACTTCGCCCATCAAGGTGTCGATGTCAAAGTGATTTCCGGGGACAACCCAGTCACTGTCGCCGCTGTGGCCCGCCGGGTGAGGCTCGATCTGACCGGTCCGGGACCCGAGGGTTACGGCCCGGTGGTCGATGCGCGTACCCTGCCTGATTCGGTCGATGAACTGGCCGATTTGGTCTCAGACATCACAGTTTTCGGCCGTGTCACCCCCGAAAAGAAGCGCCTGATCGTCAACGCCCTGAAACAATGTGGTCACACAGTTGCCATGACCGGCGACGGCGTCAACGACGTCCTGGCCCTGAAGGACGCCGATGTCGGCATCGCGATGGGCAACGGCGCCCAGGCCACCAAAGCAGTCGCTCAGATCGTCCTGCTGGACTCTCACTTCTCCCACATGCCCAGGGTCCTGGCGGAGGGGCGGCGCTTGATCGGCAACGTCGAGCGCGTCGCCTCCCTGTTCGTAACCAAGAATGTGATGTCCGCCTTCTTGATCATTTCGACCGCGATCCTCGGTGCCGGTTTCCCCTTCCTGCCGCGTCACATGACCCTGTTCTCGGTGTTGACGATCGGCATCCCGTCCTTCATTCTCGCGCTGGGCCCGAACACCCGCCGGTACGTCCCCGGTTTCCTCACACGAGTCTTGTCTTTGTCCATCCCCGCGGGCATCGCAGCCGGGTTGGCCACCTTCGTGGCATTCAGCTATGGCCTGGGTACGACGGCCCAGCGCAGCACCCTCGCCCTCACCACGCTTTTCATTGTCAGTTTCTGGCTCCTGAGCGTCCTGGCTCGCCCTCTGAACTGGTGGAAGTTCCTGACGATCCTCGCCATGGTGGCCCTGGCGATCTGCGCCTTCTCCCTACCCCTCACCCGCACATTCTTCGACCTCAGTCTGCCCGCGGGCGAGTGGATCTGGGCATTTGTCATCGGACTATGCGGCGCGATGATCGTCGAGTTCGCCCACCGGCTCAGACGAGTACGCTCCTGGAGCCGCCCCGTGCGTACCCGCGAAGACGCCGCAGTGGGCTGACTGCTACACTGCATTATTTCCCCAAGAAAACCGCTATTTGAGACAGTGTCGTCCCAGCCTATCTGACCCGTGTTGACAGCATGACGCAAGCATGTATTGTATGTGCTGGCGGGGCAGTGTGAATCACGCCAAGACCTGTGGGGGAGTTGTCATGTCTGTTGACAAAAGTGGGAAGCCAACGTCTATTTCCAGACGTGGTGATGATGGGCCGAAACCGGTTCGATTCAGCGTGCGGGCGATCAGCGCCCTGGTTATCTTGGGGCTGGTTTTCCAGAGCGTGGCCGTGCCCAGTCAGGCTGCCCCCACCCCGGCGCCGATCACCATCAGCGCCAGCACGGCACAACCGATCTTTCTTCAAAGTTCCGCTGAGGCCCCTCCCGCTGAGTCCGACTACGATGGCACCCTCACCCTGACCGGCGGCACTGTCGCGATCGACCGTGACTACAGCCAACGCACCAGCGTCACCGTCGCCAACACCGGCTCCGATCCGGTCACGTTCTACCTGGAGTGTGACAATTCTTACAGTGATCTCTCCCTCAACTTCGTCAACGGGGGATCGCTTGGCCAACCCCTGGTCCTCCAACCCGGTGAGTCTCAGCAGGTCGACATGCTGGTTTTCGCCCAGAATGCGGACTACTCCAGTTACACGCTTCCGGTGTACGCCCATGTCGTGGACAGCGGGCTTGACTACGTCGACTCCAAAACCACGGTCACGCTGACCGTTGACCAGTCGGCTCTCAATCTCGCTTTCAAGCTGATCGCGTCGGATCCGACGACGTTGGCCCAAACCTACACAGTGACCAATAATGGGGCGTACGTCTCGGATCTGACTCTCAGCCTCACTGGGGATGCCCGTGATTATGTGCAGATCGATCCGGGGGTTTCGACTTTTCCGATGAGCACCGGGGATACCCTCACGGTCACCTTGCGACCCGACTTGGGAAAGATGGCCAACAGTCATCAATCCTCAGTGAGCGGAAGTCTTGTCGCCTCATCTGGTCAGCGCACCTCTTCGGTGGACGTGGTCTTCCAGGGCGACACACGATCGTTCAACCAGGTTCCAGCGGGTCAACTGGTCCTCCACCAGGATGGCAACCCGTACTGGAACCTCGACTGGGATCAGCAGTCGGTCCACCAGGGCACGACTGAGGTCGATGACAACGGATTCTCGTCCAGCACCTCCTTCGACTTGACCTATGGTCAAGACCAGATCATGCCGGTGCAGGTGGAAACCTCGGCGACACCCTTTGCCGGTGACCCGGCAACCGCGACGGTCTCACCCACGATCAGCACCGACGCTGCTGGGAACACGGTGATCACAGCCACGCAAGTGGTGAGCCAATCGACGTACGACTCCATGAGGGCCGCATACGACAACCCGAGTCTTGATCAGTATCAGGCGACTGCTGATGCGAGTTGGCAATCGATTCCTGTGTCAACGCCTGATGGGACGATGTTCGCCGTCTCTGAGCTTGTTACTTTTGCGGGAAATGTTGGAGGCGACTTCGGGGAACTCATGAACGGATTGGGTGGACTGCTGTCTGCGTACCAGTTCTACGAATGGGCCCAGGGCAGCCGGAACTGGACTCAGGTTGCTGACAGCCCCAACCTGTCGAGCGCAGAAGCAGAGTTGTACATTGCTTCACAGGTCCTCGAAGGAATGCTTCTTGTGGCGGGTATTGCCATTGGTTTCGGGGCGGTCACGATACCAGGCTCAGCCGCCCTCTCGGTCGGAGTCGGACTGGGATTGGCCGGTCTGCTGCTCGACATCTTCCAGAGCGAGGTGGAATCAGAAGCCGCCGGTCAGGGTGGACCTGAGTCCCTGATCTCGCAGCTTTTCAACTTCCTCACCCGACAATGCACCAACCGTCACAAAGTCGACACAGCCTTCCAGTTGCCGGCCGGAAACTCCCCTGGCCAGGTGACGACGAGCAGCCGAATCTACCCTGACAACCCCCTTCCCATCCCGAATGTCGACTTCTCAACCTCGGTCAACGGCCAAGACACCGGAATCACCCAAGTGGCGCAATTGACTGATGTCGTGACGACTGATCTGTCTCCGGACTACTTCAATCCCGGTGAAGTCAACACGATCACCCGGAATTTCACGATTGATGGCGCCCACTTCCTGACCACGGCAGACACCCAGGTGCACGTCGCCTATTCGTCGGATACCCCAGTGTGGTACGCAGGCAGCATCGACACAGCCCCAGACCTGCGGTCACTGCCTGATCTGGCCGTCTATCCTGAGGGAATCCAGACGACCGGCACCGCGCGCCTCCAAGAGCCCAACCAACTCAGCGTCGATGTCTATAACCGCGGCAGCATCGGTGCTTGGGCGGAGATTGTCGTGTCAGACGATGCTGGTGCCATCTACACCGACAGCGCCGCTTCGGCAGGGAAATACCGGTATATTGCCGCTTTTTCCTCAGCGCAGATCACCGTGCCGGTGACTCTTACCAGCGATCAGACCACCTTCACCGTCGATGTCACCGATAAAACGGTGGGTGGCCAGGAGAGCAACACCGACAACAACCACGTGACCACAGTGATCAGAACCAAGCCGTGGGCTGTTCCCAGTGTGGACGACATCGCTCCGCGGGACATCGCCCCGAACTCAGCGACGATCTTCACCGCAGACGTGTCTGACACCGCGGATGTCGTCGGCGCCCGCTTCCTGCTCGACGGTGCGCCAGTCAGTGGCACAGTGGCCACGAGCGTGTTGTCTTCGGGTGACGTCCGGTATTCCGTACCCAGTGCGCCTCTGACCATGGGTGCTCATACTCTTGTGGTGGAAGTCGACTACACTGCGGCGTCAGGCCAGGTTGAAACCGTGTCGGACAGCATCGACGTGAACGTGACTCAACCGCGCGTGACAACCTTTTCGGTGGACTCCACCATCACCAATCCCCATGTCACTGTGCTGAAGAACCCCAGCAGCAGTGGGCGGGCGGCTAGTGACCCAGATCTCACTCCGACCGCGGTGGATGTAACTCAACCGCGCGTTAAAACCTTCTCAGTGGACTCCGCCATCACCAATCCCGCTGTGACTGTGCCGAGCCTGCCGAGCAGCGGTTTGTGGATGGCTAGTGATGCAGACCTCACCCAGACCGCCTCAAATCAATACTCCTTGGTTGAATCCACTGACATGACGAACAATCCAGATACCTACGCCATCGTGGTGGCCGGTGATAACGGGTACACGTGGGCCACACTGGCCCAGGGTCGTACTTCCTATTCTTTGGACGGACAGCCGACATTGACGGTTCATGGAACTGACCTGGTGTCTCCCACCATGCTGACCATCTCCTCGATGGACGCGGCCTCCATGGGCGCCTTCTCGTTCCCGTCGCCGAGCGTCTCGGTGCCAGCAGGGACGTACAGCCTGATGATTTCTTACACCGGCGGGACTGCCAATGGCACGGTGAGTGCCCTGGCCGACCTGACCGGCGGCGATGCCAGTATCGACCTGGCCCAGTACGTTGACCTGGTGAGCGTCCAGCTGCCCGACGAGACCGGTTCTGGCCCGATCGACGCCCGGCTGATTCTGGGATCCGCCGCTCAAGCAAGTTCCTTGGCGAGCAGCCTCGGCCAGGAGCCGTCGTGTGCCTGGTCTGCCTCGGGTCCAACTGGAATCACCTGTGTCCTCACCGGGATGGGCTTGGTGGACAAGACAACCTTGGATCAGGGTTCCTTGCTGCTCAACCTTGGGCAGGCTGTGTATCAGGTGGACCTGTCCAAGCCGATCCCCACGTCGCTGCGGCGTTCCGATCTGGCGGCAGTGTCCTTCATCATGCCCGATGGTTCGCCGCCTCAGATTGGCAGTCTTGTCTTGAGCAACCAAGACTTGGGCAGTTTCCAGATGACGGGCTCGACCGTCTACTGTCCACCGGCCGCATTCGACGTGACAGTGTCGTACGCCCTCCCAGGCGCCGTGCTGATCCATCGCGCCACTGTCGAGGGCCAGGCCAACACAACCATAACGTTGCCAACCCCGAGTGATGGCATGGCCGTGTTGTCCGTGGACTGGCCGACCGGATACACCGCCGAGGTTGGCTTGCCGGGTATAGATTCGACCGACATGGCTATGGTGGACAACCCCAGCGTCACCTTGAGGTCTGGGGAACCTCAATTGCCAGCCCCGAGTGACGCCCTGGGCGCGTTGCTAGCAGGTTTGCCGGGTGTTGATGGTCAGGCCAACGCAACCACAACATTGCCAACATCGAGTGATGCCCTGGCTGCGTTGTTAGGGGATTTGCCGACCGGATTTACCTCTGGGATGGGCTTGCCAGGCACTGATGTGACCGGCCTGGGCGTCGCGGACCAACCCAGCGTCACCCTGACACCCGGGGAACCCCTGATACTTGACCCCGGTGACTATGATCTGCAGTTCTCCCTGCACACCGACGATGGCCAGGCCCTCACCGTTGCGTCGCACGTGTCCCTGACACCCGGTGCCAATACCCTCGTGATCGGCGACCACTACACCGGTACGGTGACCAACCTGTCCAGTACTGTACGGGACAACGTCAATGTGGGTGGCAGTCCAGGATATGTCACCATCGCCAACATGGTCGACGACCACGGCAACAGCTTGGAAAACCTGTGGTCCCTCACCAACCCGATGACCGGGACAGCCACATTCACGAATACGTCCGATCCATCTGATGTCGTGAAAGTGCCCCTGACAACACCGTACACGGTTGTCGGATTCACGTGGCCAAACGTGACTGGTGTGTACAACATGAACGTTGTTCTTGGTCTCAACGGCGCAGCGAGCCCGTCGGCTTCGGCTTCGTCGACAGCGTCGGCACCGGAGTCGCCATCCCCGTCGGAAACCCCGGCGTCGACATCGTCCTCGGGTACGACTGCGTCCTCGGGTACGACTGCGTCCTCGGGTTGGACCGCACCCTCGGATGCGACCACCTCGTCGGGTTCGACCGCATCATCAGGCACGTCCTCAAATGCTTCGGCTTCCGCCTCGTCGTCGGGTACGTCTCCTGGGTCGTCTTCGTCGGGTACGTCTTCTGGGTCGTCAGATTCGTCATCGAGTCCATCTTCTGATGTGTCGGTTTCATCTTCTTCGCCCTCTCGACTGTCACCGTCGTCTGCCCCGTCGTCTGGATTGTCACCGTCGTCTGCCCCGTCGTCTGGATTGTCACCGTCGTCAGGCACGTCGTCTGGATTGTCATCGTCGTCAGGCACGTCGTCTGGATTGTCATCGTCGTCAGGCACGTCGTCTGGATTGTCATCGTCGTCAGGCACGTCGTCTGGATTGTCATCGT
>WREX01000058.1 GCA_009779115.1 Propionibacteriaceae bacterium | reverse complement strand
GTAGACAGCGCTAACACCTTGATATTTAGTTGCAAAGGAGACAACTATGCCAATCCCAACGCTCTCAGCTGGAGAACTTGCTGCAGCACGGGCTAAGGCCATCGTGGTTCGTCGGGCGCGGACCGCTCTGAAAGACAAGGTTCGGTCAGGTCAATTGAGTCCGGCGGAAGCGCTGACCCAGGCAATCGCGGACAACCAGCTTAAGTTGATCAAAGTCCAGGATTTCTTGAAAGCCGTCCCCAGGATCGGCGAGAAGAAAGCCGAAGCCTTGATGGAGAAGTATTCAATCGCTTCCAGCCGCCGTTTGGGCGGACTCGGGATTCATCAACTCGAAGGGCTCAAGAGAGAACTTGGGTGAATTTCACACCTACCGTTCTCGTAGGCCCAAGCGGTGTCGGCAAAGGCACAGTCTTGTCGACCCTGTGTGCCCAGTACCCCCAGATCTGGCTTTCTGTCTCCGTCACCACCAGGCGACCACGCCGCGGTGAAATCAACGGTCAGCATTATTACTTTGTCGATGATGCCAGATTCGACCAGATGATCGCTGGTGGGGACCTTCTGGAATGGGCCACATACCAATCAGCACGGTACGGCACTCCTCGTGCGGATGTCGACGAAAAGATCCGGCAGGGCCGGGCCGTCGTCATGGAACTGGATGTCCAGGGAGCACGCCAAGTGATGTCGCGAATGAGTCATGTTCGTACTGTCTTTCTGGCTCCTCCTTCTTGGGAGGAGTTGGAGAGGCGGTTGCGTGGGCGCGGAACAGAATCCGAACAAGTCGTCCAGCGCCGTTTGGCGACCGCCCGCGACGAGATGGAGTTCATGGATCAGTGCGATCATGTGATCGTGCACCATGAAGTGGCGTCTGCCGTAGCAGAGTTGGTAAACTTGATCGGTCTGGGCTCTGTGGGGCCACCGGACGAACGAATGGAAAAGGACACTCACCCATGACGAATGTGCAAGAAGGCATCACGAATCCCCCGATCGACGAGTTGTTGGGCAAGGTGGATTCGAAATATCGTCTCGTCCTGTTCGCAGCACGGCGCGCCCGTCAGATCAATGCGTACTATTCGCAACTCGGCGAGGGCCTATTGGAGAATGTCGGCCCGCTGGTCGACGCCAATTCCCAGGAGAAGCCATTGTCCATCGCGTTGAGAGAGATCGACGCCGGGCTGTTGGAGTGCCAGGAGATTGATCCTGAGGCCGAAGCGGCTGCCCGTGAGGAAGCGCTGAAAGAGTCTGCCTTCGATTTCACCAATCCTTTCGCTGACACCGATCTGTGATCAGCCACCGGCGCGCGCTGGTTGTCAACAGTTGCCCGGAAAACCCCAGGAAAATTTGTCGTACCACTGCGGTATGTTGAGAATGAGATGAACACTGTGACAAGTGGCGCAGTGCTGTCGATGACGTGACCGCGTAACTGCAGATCGTGGCCAGGGGCGCGACAGTCTCATCACCCAGATTAAGGAGCGCCAGATGGAGAAACTGTTCACGTCGGAATCTGTCACGGAAGGTCATCCCGACAAGATGGCGGACGCGATCGCTGACCGGGTCTTGGACGCTCTTCTGGCCCAGGACCCATCCAGCAGGGTGGCAGTGGAAACTCTGCTGACCACCGGGGCTGTGGTGGTGGCCGGAGAGGTGACCACGCAGGGATATGCGGATGTCGCACAGATCGTACGAGACACTGTCTTGGACATCGGCTATTCCTCCTCGAAAGTCGGTTTCGACGGGAACTCTTGTGGGGTAATGGTGGCGATCGGGAATCAGTCGCCGGACATCGCCCAAGGGGTTGACCGGGCCGGAGAATCCCGAGACGGTTCCCAGGATGCTTACGACCTGCAAGGTGCCGGGGATCAGGGGTTGATGTTTGGCTACGCCTGTCGGGAGACGAACACCTTGATGCCGCTGCCCATCCACATGGCTCACCGGCTTTCCGAGAGGCTGGCCCTGGTCCGCAAGGACGGGACTTTGGAATACCTGCGCCCGGATGGCAAGACCCAGGTGACCATCCGGTATGTCGATGGGGTTCCTCAAGCAGTCGAGACCATCGTGGTGTCAGCCCAACACGACCCCGGGGTGACAAGCCAGGAGATCAGCCTTGACATCATCCGGCACGTAGTCGAGCCGGTGGTCGACATCTGCGGGTTCGGTCTGGCTGACACCGATGTCTTTGTCAATCCGACTGGTTCCTTTGTGACTGGCGGTCCCATGGGGGACGCCGGGGTGACGGGGAGGAAGATCATTGTCGACACGTACGGAGGAATGGCACGTCACGGTGGCGGGGCCTTCTCCGGCAAGGACCCCTCGAAAGTGGACCGGTCGGCCAGTTATGCCATGAGGTGGGTGGCGAAGAATGTTGTGGCCGCCGGATTGGCGGACAGATGCGAGGTCCAGGTGGCGTACGCGATCGGGCGGGCCCATCCGGTCGGGTTGTACGTCGACTGTTTCAACACTGCCCGCGTGTCCGAAGACCAGATTCGCGACGCCGTGCAGGCCACTTTCGATCTGCGCCCCAGGGCCATCATCGAGGCCTTGGACTTGCTGCGCCCGGTCTATTCCCAGGTCACCAACTACGGACATTTCGGTCGTGAGTTGGACTGCATGACCTGGGAGAAGACAGATCGAGCCGATGCTCTGGCAGCCGCTGTGCGTGGCTGACCGTGATCGCTCAGGTTTACGTCGATGTGGGCGTTCCACACCTGGACCGCACCTTCGACTACGTTGTCCCACCCGAGTGGGAAGACAGGATCAAGCCGGGAATCCGGGTCAAGGTGGGTTTCCATGGCCGCCGGTTGCCCGGCTTCGTGGTGGGGTTGGCCGAGTCCAGCGAGCAGGACAAGTTGGTCAGCCTGGCCACGATCGTTTCCGATGAAGTGGTCCTGCCAGAAGAATCGGTGAAGCTGATCCGAGCCGTCGCCGACCATTGCGCGGGAACATTCATGGACGTGGCACGCTTGGCAATTCCACCGCGATACGCCAGGGCGGAACAACGCAAGCCAGAGCACTCGTCTCCACCAGAACCCGGGGCTGTCGCTGATCAGGATGACAAGTTCGCCTCTGGGTCTGACAATCTGGGGAAAGTAGGTGATGGACGCGCAGGCCAGTCGGATGATGACCTGGCGTCGGGTCAAACCATGCCTACTGGTCCGGTGGTGGGTCACCTGGTGTGGGATGGTCGGGAGTCCAGCGATCCCGGGTCCGACGATCAAGGCTCGGATGGGCTCGTGGCACCTGATTCGACTTCGACATCGCTGGATGATTATCCAGGTGGAACCGGTCTGAAGGAGGCGTTGCGGCGGGGACAGTCTCCCCGTGTGTCGTGGACCTTGTCACCTGTCGCCGAGCGTATCGGGGATTGGGCTGGAGGGCTGGCGGGACTGGTGGCCGACACGTTGGCCAGTGGGCGGTCAGTGGTTGTGTTGGTTCCGGATGCCAAGGATTGTGCTCGGGTATTCGCCCGAATCCACCGATCGCTGGTGTCGCGAGCGACACTGTGGGGGTGCGATGGGTCGGCGGGTGGCGTGAGGGCAGACTGGATGTCTGTTGAGCGCCGACCGGCGAGCCAGCGTGCCTCCACAGGGTCGCGCAGCAGCCATGGATCGGTGGATTCGGGCTTAGCGTCGATTGCACCGGTGGTTGGGGGCCAGCGGGTTGTCACACTGACTGCTGACAAGGGACCTCAGGCTCGGTACAGCGCCTTTCTGGCCGCTGTGCGAGGTCAGGCCCGGGTGGTGGTGGGCACACGGGCGGCTGTGTATGCCCCTGTACGAGACCTGGGGCTGATCGCAGTATGGGATGAGGCTGATGGGTCGAACGCCGAACCGCGCGTTCCTTATCCGGCTCTGCGGGATATCGTCGCCATCAGGGCTGCCCAGTGTGGGGCAGCGGTGGTCTTCGCGTCGCACTCGCGGTCTGCCCAGATCCAGAACTGGGTTGAAAAAGGATGGTTGCGCGAGATCGGACCAGTCCGGGGGCCGGCTGGTGTGCGTACTCCGGCGGTCAGGGTGGCTTCTCAGGAGGACCGGAGCTTAGGCCGGGACGTGGCGGCTCGAACGTCGAGACTGCCACATGACGCGTTCGCCGTGCTCCAAGCAGGGTTGTCGGAGGGTCCAGTGCTGGTGTGGGTGCCGTGGGTTGGCCATCGGCGCAACTTCCTGTGTCCGCGATGCGGGCAGGTGGCCCGGTGCCAATGCGGGGGCGGCTTGGAGGAGAAGGCGGCCAATCAGGTTTCCTGTCAGGTGTGTGGACGCTCGGCTGAGGGGTGGACCTGTTCGTGTGGGAGCAAGAGATGGTGGGCTGTGACGGTCGGGTCTGCCCGGACTGCCGAAGAACTGGCCAGTTCCTTCAAGAACGCCGAGGTGCTCCGATCGGATTCCACCACTCGGCTGACCAAGGTGCCTACGACCCCGGCGATCGTCATCGCGACTCCGGGATGCGAGCCGGACGTGGACGGCGGATACGCCGCGGCGGTGATCCTCGACGCGGCGGGCTTCCTCGCCCGGGGGGATATCCGGGTGGAAGAAGAGGCAGTACGCCGCTGGATGGCGGTGATTTCCCTGGTCAGACCTGGTCGGGATTCAGGTGCTGTCCTGGTGGTCGGTCCGAGCCAGAACCGTGCCGTTCAGGCGGTGTTGCGGCTTGACCCGGTGGGTTTCGCCCGTCGGGAACTGGAAGACCGGCGACAGGCCGGGTTTCCTCCTGCCACGAGGATGGCGGCGTTTAGCGGGGAGCAGGCGGCAGTGGAGGAGGCTGGACGCGCCCTGGGGCAGGCAGGGTACGTCGAATTGCTCGGACCGGTCCAAGAAATCGATTCCGAAGACTTCCGGCTTCTGGCCCGAGTTCCAGCGTCCCGGGGGTCTGAGTTCGCCAGCTTGCTCGCCGGGATGACCGCCCGACGCTGGCAAGGCGGCAAACCAGGTAGGCTCGGCGTCAGACTCGATCCGGATTGGCTGGGAGGATGATGAGACTCATTGTCGCGGGCACGCCTGCCACGGCGCTGCCAGTGTTCGACCGGCTGAGCCAGGAACACCAGATCATGGCGGTGCTGACACGCCCGCCCGCGCCTCAGGGGCGCAGTTCGCGCTTGGTCCCTTCGCCAGTCGGGCAGTGGGCCCAGGCCCGCGGGATCGAGGTCTTGACTCCGAGCAAGCTTCGCGATCCGGAATTCGTCGCGCTCGTGCGCCAACTGGAACCGGACTGTTGTCCTGTCGTCGCGTATGGCGGGCTGATCACACAAGAACTTCTCGACATTCCCCGCTTTGGTTGGATCAATCTTCATTTTTCCTTACTTCCGGCCTATCGGGGTGCGGCTCCCGTGCAACGGGCGCTCCTGGACGGGTGTGCTCGCACCGGCGTCACTGTCTTCCGTTTGGTGAAGGCCCTTGACGCCGGGCCGGTTTTCCTCCAGCGTGAGGTGGATGTCGACCCGGGTGAAACGGCAGGGGACCTGTTGGAACGGCTGTCGGTCCTGGGGGCCGAGGCGATGGCGGAGGTCGTCGAGAACCTCGGTCGGTCAGATCAGCCCCGCGAACAGCGTGATCAGGGGGTGAGCCTGGCGCCGAAAGTGACCGCGGACGAGGCCCGGTTGACGATGGGGCAATCCGGTGACGACATCGTGCGCCGGGTCAGGGCCATGAGCCCCGATCCCGGGGCTTGGGCGCTCCTGGGCTCAGACAGATTCAAGATTCTGCGGGCAGCAGTGGTGGAGGGCCTGGAGGATGCGGCGGGTTCTGACCGATTCGAGATCCTACGATCGGCAGGGGCGGATGGACTCCAGGCCGCAATCGGAGCTGAGAGTACCCCGGGGTCATTGTGGGCGACGAAGAAAGCCTTGTACTGCCGTGTGGGCGACGGATGGATTGAGCTGATCCATGTGGTTCCCTCTGGCAAGAAACCCATGTCGGGGGCCGAGTGGGCGCGAGGGGCTTGGAAACCGGGAGTGCGCCTTGCGTGACTATTCGGTGACGACCACGGCACGTGAGGCGGGGTTCGCCGCTCTGGCAGGTATTCGGTCCTCGGGCTATGCGAACCTGGTGGTCAATGAGGTCTTGGCCAGGGCCCGGTTATCCTCCGACGACGCCAGGTTCGTCACCGAACTCGTCTATGGGGTCTGCCGCAACCAGGGGACCTTGGACCAGGTGATCGAAATGGCGGCCGGACGCGAACTTCGCACCCTTCAGCCGGCGGTGGTCGATGTCCTCAGACTCGGATCCCAGCAACTGCTCAGAATGAGGGTGCCCGCCCATGCGGCAGTGTCCAGTTCGGTGGGGCTGGCCAAAGATCAGATCGGTCACCGCGTCGCGGGGGTGGTCAATGCCATCTTGAGGCGGGTCGCCGGGCGCGATTGGGACGAGTGGCTGGACCTGTTGACCCAGGGGATGGACCCTGAGCAGTCTTTGGCGGTGCGGACCTGTCATCCGTCGTGGATCGTCGACGCTTACGCGGCCTGTTTGCCTGAGGCGGAGTTGGCTGAAGCACTGGAGGCCAACAACCGTCCGCCGCTGCCCACGTTGGCAGTACGTCCGACGTTGATGACACGGGACGAATTGCTCGTTTCCGGGGGTGAAGCGACTGCGTACTCTGCATGGGGGGTGGCCAGGCGAGGCGATCCGTGGGAGGTGCCCGCCGTCCGAGATGGCAGGGCTGGGGTCCAGGACGAGGGATCCCAGCTTGTCGCGGGGGTTTTGGCGAGGGTTGATGCGCCGGGGGGCCCATGGTTGGACATGTGCGCGGGTCCAGGTGGCAAGGCTGCGCTGCTGACCGGGTTGGCTCGCGAACGCTTGGAACACGTGGTGGCCGCTGACATCCACCCGCATCGGGCTCGGTTGGTGACTGATGCCCTCAAGGGGTATCCGGGACCGGCGTTAGTCATGGTCGCCGATGGACGTGCCCCGGCGTGGGGATCGCGCTTCAGCCGGGTCATGCTTGATACTCCGTGCACGGGGTTAGGCGCATTGAGACGCCGCCCCGAAGCCCGGTGGCGCAAAACTCCTTCGGACTTGACGAGTTTGGTCGCCCTGCAACGAACACTGCTGGATCGCGCGTGTGAATCAGTGGTGCCAGGGGGAGTGGTGGCCTACGTGACCTGCTCCCCGCACGTGGCTGAGACAGCCGAAGTGGTCATGGGCCGCGACGGAATCGAGATACTCAATGCCCCTGCCCACCTCCCAGGAGTGCCCGGGGTCAGCGCCAGTTCGGATCCCCGATTCATCCAGTTATGGCCCCACAGGCATGGCACCGACGCCATGTTCTGCGCCTTGTTGCGCCGCGTGGCCTAGCCGGTGGGAAAGGAACGGCCCCACATGCCATGCCCTCATGGCTGCCGTGGTCCCATCCTCGTTTGCCACCACTGGTCGTCTTCTTCCTGCCAGGGTGGGGACTGCGGTGTGTCGTCCTCATAGGGCTCGGGCAACAAGGGAGGCAGATAGGGCATGTGGCTCCACCAGATCGTCCTGCGGGGCTGCGGGGTCCATTCCACGTCAGGACCAGGGTGTGTCACAGCAACCAGGGCGATCAGGATCGCCTGACGCGTTTCATTGTCGAGGATGTACCAGATCCGGTACGGGCATCCTGTGAGCGCTGTGACCCGTACCTGGCCATGATGGACTCGCGCCAAGTGAGGAAGGACTGAAATTCTTTCGATCGCCCGCCAGACATCCTCGGTGAACCTGGTCAAGAAGTTGGAACCCCGTTTCAGGTTCTCAGCCAGACCGGTTTCGAGGTCATCGGTGGCTTCAAGTGTCAAGAGGACTTGATAGGCGTCTTCGGGCGCGAGGTGATGTATGCGCTGACCCTCTCCCACGGAACGCACTCTGTTGCCTTCTCTCGCCACGCTGACAACCGTGCGTCGACCAACGCGATCTCATCAGCCGTGATCAGATCGTCGTCGCTTTCCAAGGCACCCCACAACTCATCGATAGGAGGGACAAGGTGACGCACACGTTCGTCATGGTTATCCATGTGGCATTCTAACACGACGATTGCTTGTGTCACCTCCGGGGTGTCGAGAAATGAGCGGTGTGCCTGTGATAGTCAGGAGGGGTGGGTACGACGCGAGCCCGAGGCCTGCGGGATGAAGACGACTCGGATGTGGGAGTGGATGAACTCGATCGACCCGACCGAGACCCGCGGGATGAGGACGATTCGGAGTGATGGCGACAGCTGTGAACAACGCTAATCCGAGGCCTGCGGGATGAGGACGACTCAGTTAGGTGACAGCGTGTGGGTCTTCGGGAGATGGAATGAACCCGGTCAGCCGATGGCTTCCAGGATCGCGTGGCCGATGTCCGATGTTGAGCGTGCCTCAAAGGTCGCCGCAGCGATATCCGCCTCCACTGCCTCACGGATGGCCGTTGCGTCCTCACAGTGGCCCAAGTGGTCGAGCATCATCGCCGCCGACAAGATGGCTGCTCGCGGATCGGCCAGCGACTTGCCGGCGATGTCCGGAGCCGATCCATGGACGGGCTCGAACATGGATGGATGGGTTCCCGCGACGTTCAGATTGGCACTGGCCGCCAGTCCGATCCCACCTGTCACGGCCGCCGCCTCGTCGGTGAGGATGTCCCCGAAGAGGTTATCGGTGACGATCACGTCGAAACGGTCAGGGTTGGTGACAAGAGCAATAGTCGCAGCGTCGATGTGGAGATAGTCGTGGGTCACGTCGGGGAACTCGGCCGAGACTTCGGCGACGAGTCGACGCCACAAACCACCGGCATTGACCAGGACATTGTGCTTGTGGACCAGAGTCAGGTGGCGGCGACGGGTGCGGGCCAGCCCGAAGGCGTACCGGACGACCCGCTCCACCCCATAGGCAGTGTTGACGCTGACCTCGGTGGCGATCTCCTGGGGGGTGTTCGCGCGGACAACACCTCCGTTGCCGCAATACAGGCCTTCGGTGCCCTCTCTCACGACCACGAAATCGATGGTGGCACCCGCCACGACAGAGTCGGCGAGCGGGGTCGGGACGCCGGGGTACAGCTTTGAGGGCCGCAGGTTGACCGCATGGTCGAAAGCGAACCTGAGTTTCAGCAGCAAACCGCGTTCCAACAGGCCTGAGGGGATGGTTGTCGAGCCTGGGGCCGCACCGACGGCACCGAGCAGGATCGCGTCGGCGGTGTCCAACCGTGCCAGAGTCTCATCGTTGAGCACCTCGCCTGTGGTCTGCCAGTGGTCCGCGCCCAGGTCGAAGGTTTCGAATCTCAGACCTGGATGGACGTGGTCGACGACTCGGGTGGCTTGCTCGATAACCTCTGGTCCAATGCCGTCGCCTGGGATGACTGCAATCAATTCGCTCATGCTCATCAGCCTAGGGCTCGCCCACGTTCGGACAAGCCCGGCTTGCCTGCCGAGACGGCAAGTGTGCTGCGTGCGAGCCCCGACCCCGGAATGTGAACAGAGCGTCTAGAGGGGGTCCTGGGAGGTACGCTGAGCACATGTCTCTATCCTTCGACCTCGTCCCTGGGACACACCGCACTTCCCCTGAGAAATTGGTTGAGATTTTGCGAGACCCGGGATTCGTGAAGTACTTTTCCGACCATCAGGCTGTGGCCACCTGGACCGCGGATGCGGGATGGCAGGACTCCAAGATCGAGAACTATGGCAATTTCGACATTATGCCGGGGACAGCGGTCTTGCACTATAGCCAGGAGGTCTTCGAAGGACTGAAAGCCTATCGCCATGACGACGGCAGCCTGTGGTTCTTCCGGCCAGAGATGAACGCCCGGCGGATGATCCAGTCGTGTCGCAGGCTCGACCTCCCGTCGCTGCCCGAAGAGGACTTCCTCACATCGGTGTACGCGCTGATGACCGTCGACAAGGACTGGGTCCCCAACGGCGATGGGGAGAAGAGCTACTACATGCGCCCGTTCATTTTTGCGAATGAACAGTTCTTGGGTGTGAGGTCGGCGGCTCGGGCGACGTACGCCGTCATCGGGGGGCCGGCTGCTCCGTACTTGTCCGATGGGATGACACCGGTGGACATCTGGGTCACGACGACGTATTCGCGCGCGGGCGACGGCGGCACGGGCGCGGCCAAATGTGGCGGGAACTATGCGTCGGCGCTGGCAGCCCAACGCGAGGGGGCCGAACACGGGTGCTCTCAGGTCTTGTTCACCGACGCGGCCAGTCACGAATGGGTGGAGGAACTCGGGGGCATGAACTTCTTCGCGGTCACCGCTGACTCTGCGCTGATCACCCCTCCCACAGCGGGAACGATTCTGGAAGGGGTCACGCGCGACGCGATTCTCACCCTGGCTCCCAGCCTCGGACTGACTCCGGACGTACGCCCGATCTCGTTGTCCGAACTGTTCGCGGGGATCGTCGAAGGCGATATCGTCGAGGCGTTCGCGTGTGGGACCGCCGCAGTGGTATCCGCCATCGGAAAGCTCCTCCACCAGACTGACGGCGAGGTGGAGGTGATGCCTCTGACATCACCGGTGGGTGAGGTCACGCGCGCGATCCGGACGGCTCTGCTCGACATTCAGTGGGGCCGCGCGGCGGATCCCTACGGCTGGATGCATAAGATTACGGACTGAACAATGGCCCCTTTGGTACGGTTGGCTCGCCCCGAGCCTTTTCATGTGTACGACACCACGCTGCGCGACGGCACACAACAAGAGGGATTGCATCTGAGCGTCCACGACAAGCTGCGAGTGGCCGGACTGCTGGACGAACTGGGTGTGACCTTCATCGAGGGTGGCTGGCCGGGGGCGAGCCCGGCTGACACGGAATTTTTCGACATCGCGTCGCGCGAACTGCACCTGAAGAACTCGACACTGGTCGCCTTCGGAGCAACTCGTCGGGTTGGCCTAACTGCGGCGACCGATCCGCTGACACAGGCCCTGCTCGACGCGAACACCGAAGTCATCTGCCTGGTGGCTAAGTCACACGACCGGCACGTCTACGAGGCGCTGAAGACGACGCTGGAAGAGAATTTGGAGATGATCCGCGACACGGTGACGTACCTATGTGCTCAGGGTCGCCGGGTGTTCGTCGATTGTGAGCATTTCTTCAACGGGTACTTGGAAAATCCGGTTTACGCGAAAATGGCCGCGGTGACCGCTGTCGAGGCGGGGGCCGAGGTGGTCGTCTTGTGCGACACCAATGGCGGCATGCTTCCCATCAAGATACGCGAGATTGTCGACGACGTGAAGAAACTGGACATTCCGCTCGGCATTCACTGCCATAACGACACCGGCTGTGCGGTGGCCAACACTCTGGCTGGTGTCGACGCGGGCGTCATTCACATCCAGGGAACTATGAATGGTTATGGAGAGCGGACTGGTAACGCCGACCTGATCACTCTGATCGGCAGTCTGAAACTGAAGCACGGCTGGGACATCGTGACAGACGAGGCTTTACGGAACCTCACCCGTATCTCCCATTCGGTCTCCGAGATCGCCAACCAGGTGCCCCAAGCGCGGCAGCCGTACGTCGGGGTGTCCAGCTTCGCCCACAAAGCAGGGTTGCATGCTTCGGCTATCAAAGTCAACGCCAACCTCTACCAGCACATCGATCCCGCTCTGGTCGGCAACGACATGAGGATGCTCATCTCCGAACTCGCCGGTGGCGCCAACATCCAGATCAAGGCCGAGCAACTGGGCCACCAGGTGACGGATAAGAAAATGGCTACCCGGTTGTCGAAACGGGTCAAGGAACGTGAGGCGGCCGGGTACTCGTACGAAGCGGCCGACGCCTCGTTCGACCTGCTGGTCCGCGACGAACTCGGCACTCTCGTTCTGCCGTTCCAGATCGTCTCATGGCGGGTGTACACAGACCAGGACGAGGTCAGCCAGGCCGTGGTGCGCGTGGGCTTCGACGATGAGTCCACCAAGCCCTATGTTGGCGAGGGAAATGGTCCGGTCAATGCGCTCGACCAGGCGCTGCGCGAGGCACTCATTCCACACTATCCCCAACTGGCCGACACGGAACTGATCGACTATCGGGTACGCCTCCTCGACAACGGGCGCGGCACCGATGCCACCACGCGTGTGTTGATCGACACCCGTCTCGGTTCCAGGACATGGACAACAGTGGGTGTTGGCGAGAACATCATCGAGGCCTCCTGGGAGGCCCTGGCCGACGCGTACACCTACGCCCTCATCTCCTGAGTGCGGGGTTCCTGCGGGTAATGTCGGTTCCCTCAGTCTGGATCCACCTTGGCCACGAGTAGCGACACTGTAGAGGTGCGATGGGTCAGTGGGTGGCGTGAAGGCAGACTGGACGTGAAGTTGAACGTTGGCGATGGGGCCAGGGCGCCCATATAGGGTTGCGGAGCAGCAATGGGTCGGTGCATTCAGGTTAAGTTAAGGTGGGACCATGAGAATTGCGCGGTACTCGGTGGACGGGACGATCCGGTACGGGGTGGTGGAACTGGAAACCGACGGGACTGGCAATCCCGATACAGTGTCGGACTTGACCGGAGATCCGTTGTCAGGGTCGGTGAAGTTGGCAGGAGTACGGCGCGAACTCGCCGATGTACGTCTGCTCTCCCCGCTCCTGCCACGCTCGAAGGTGATCGGCGTTGAACCTGAATGCACGGCCGTACACCCTTCGTCGTCGGGGGCAGGCAGCAAACTGGCCCTGTTTCTCAAGCCCAACACGTCGGTGATCGGGCCGGGCGAGGCGATCCAGATTCCGGCCATCAGCACGGACACCGTGGTGGAGGGCCGACTGGCGATCATCATCGGCCGTATTTGCCGCTCGGTTCCCCCCGAGCGCGTGCCCGAGGTGGTGTTCGGGTACACCGTCAGCGCCGATGTCACCGCCCGCGATCTGACCAGACCGGGGCTGCCCTGGGGGCTGGCCAAGTCGTGGGACACGTTCACTCCGCTGGGCCCGTGGATCGTCACCCATCTGAGTCTGGAGGAAATCTCCGCGGTGAAGATCGTCACTATGGTGGACGAAACCGGGGTGACCATGTCGACCAAAGACCTCGTCGCTGACCTCCAAGACGTGGTGAGTTTCGTCTCCTCGGTGATGACCCTGCTGCCCTCCGACGTGATCCTGGTCGGCGCCGCTGCTCAGCCCACCATCGTGAGGGCTGGGCAGTCGGTCAGTGTCGAG
>WREX01000057.1 GCA_009779115.1 Propionibacteriaceae bacterium | reverse complement strand
CGTCCTCGGCAGCTCCGGCCACGTCCTGTGGCGCCTCGGCGTCTGCATGGCAGTCTGCAACGTCATCGGCGCCGCCATCGGCTCCCGAATGGCCCTCAAACACGGCAACCGCTTCATCCGTACTGTCTTCCTCGTCGTCGTCGCCTTGATCGAAATCAAACTCGTGTACGACACCATTCGGCTATATTCATAAGTACGAAGAGTTGACGGCTGAGAACTCGTCTTTTACTGCGCTACAGTGAGGCAATGAGCACAGGCAGCCAGCACACCCCGCATGATGACAATTCTGATGTGTTGTCCGATATCGAACGTGGCGAGACATCCGCCATCCCGCGTCCCTCGCAACCGGTTTCCCGACAATTTGATCCGAGCCAAATCCACCCTGTGACAAGTGTCTACACGACTACGGATGTCCTAGACGATCTTCGGGGTGAGCGGTGAGCCACTCCTAGGTTCAAAACCGTGGCGGGTCACAGGGAGTGGACGCCCCAGATGAGGTGGATGTAGTCGCGCATGGAGCGGTCGGAGGTGAAGTAGCCGCAACGGGCTATGTTGAGGATGGCGGAGTGGGTCCAGGCCTCCTGGTCGGCGTACTTGCGATCGACCTCGGTTTGGGCGGTCATGTAGGAGTCGAAGTCGGCCAGAGCCATGAAGCGGTCTTCGTACAACAAGTTGGAGACGATTGGCTCGAATGATGCCGGGTCTCCGTCGGAGAAGGCGCCGGATGCGATCAGGTCGATGGCCGCTTTGAGGTCCGGGTCGGATTCGTAGAAGGCCGAGGGCTGGTAGCCGGTGGTGATCAACTCCTCGGCTTCGGGCTCGGTCATGCCGAACAAGAAGAAGTTCTCGTCGCCGACCAACTGGCGGATTTCCACGTTGGCTCCGTCGTCCGTGCCGATGGTCAGGGCACCGTTTAAGGCGAATTTCATGTTGCCTGTTCCGGATGCTTCTTTGCCTGCCAGGGAGATCTGTTCGGACAGGTCGGCGGCCGGGATCAGGCGCTCGGCCAGCGTGACATTGTAATTCGGCGGGAAGACCACGCGCATGATGTTGTTGACCCGCTTGTCGGCGTTGACTGTCGCGCCGACCGCGTTGATCAGACGGATGATCTCCTTGGCCATGTGGTAGCCGGGAGCGGCCTTGGCTCCGAAGACGAAGACCCGGGGAGCCAGGACCTCCTTCGACAGCCGCTCGTCGATGATCTTCTCGTACATGGACACGATGTGGAGCAGTTTCAGAGACTGGCGTTTGTACTCATGGAGTCGTTTGACCATGCAGTCGAGCATATGTCCTTGTGGAAGAAGGATTCCATCGCGGCGAAGCAGGGTGTCGGCTAGCAACTTCTTGTTGTCGTCCTTGATCTGGCGGAAAGCGGCGCGGAAATCCTCGTCCTCGGCGAAGGGCTCCAGTTCGCGCAGGCGCTCCAGGTCGGTCAGCCAACCGACACCGATCGTGTCGGTGATCAGATCAGACAACGTGGGATTGGCCAGGCGTACGAACCGGCGCGGGGTGATGCCGTTGGTCACGTTGGTGAACCGTTCGGGCCACATCTCGGCGAAGTCGGGAAGTACCTTGTCGCGCAGGAGTTGGGAGTGCAGTTCGGCCACTCCGTTGACCTTGCCGGCGGCCAGGGCGGCCAGGTGGGCCATGCGGACGGCTCGCGACGGATAGTCCGAGATGATCGACACCCGGCGTACCCTCATCTCATCGCCTGGGAACTGCTCGCGCACCTGGGCGAGGAACTGGGCATTGATCTGGTCGATGATCTCCATGTGGCGCGGCAGCAGCCTCCACAGCAGGTCGACCGGCCAGGTCTCCAGGGCCTCGGGCAGCAGGGTGTGACACGTGTAATTGAAACAAGAACTGGTGATTTCCCAGGCCTCGTCGAAGTCGATCTCGTACTCATCGATGAGCAGGCGCATGAGTTCGGGTACGGCGATGACGGGGTGGGTGTCGTTGAGTTGGAAGGTGATGCGGCTGGGCAGGGTACGGATGTCGAAACCATCTTCGAGGTGATCGATGAAGTCGCGGATCGAACAGGCCACGAAGAAGTATTGTTGTTGGAGCCGCAACTCTTTGCCCTGCGGGGTGGAATCCTCCGGGTAGAGCACCTTGGTGATGTTCTCGGCGAAGGTCTGAGCGCGTACTGCTTCGGCGTAGTCACCGGAATTGAAGATCGCCAAGTCGAAAGCGTTGGTCGCCTGGGCGCTCCACAGCCGCAGCGTGTTGACCCAACCGTTCGCGTACCCGGGAACCATGTAGTTGTAGGGGACACCGACAACGTTCCAACTGGGGATCCAGCGGCTGCGCTCGACCCCCGCGTCGTCGACCTCCGTGAGTGTGTGGCCGCCGAAGTCGACCCTGACCGAGTGCTCGGGATGGGGAAATTCCCACGGGCTGCCGAGGCTGAGCCAGGTGTCGGGCTGCTCGACCTGGGCTCCGTCGACGAAAGTCTGGCGGAAGATGCCGTACTGATAGCGAATCCCATAGCCGATCGACGGGATGCGCATGGTGGCCAGGGAATCAATGAAGCAGGCCGCGAGTCGGCCCAAACCACCGTTTCCTAGACCGGGCTCGACCTCTTGGGTACGCAAAGTGTCCAGGTCGATGCCGCAGGAGGCCAGGGCTTCGCGAGCGATCTGCTCCAGGTCGGTGGCCAGTAGGGCGTTGTCGAGTTGACGGCCGAGGAGATATTCGGCGGAGAGGTAGCCGACCATCTTCGGGCGGGCGTCCATGACCCGGCGCGTGGACTCCAGCCAACGAGCCATCAGATAGTTGCGGACAGTACGGGCAAGCGCTAAGTATTGGTCGTTGACTGTTGCACGCGCCAGGGTGACGCCCTGGCCCATGTTCAGCTCCTGGAAGAACTGCCGGACAAATCCGTCGAAAGTGTGTTGCGGAGACTGGACCGGCCCGAGGGCCAGCGGATTTGTCACCGCGAATTCCGGACCCACGCGCGCACCTAAGACTTGAGCCTCATCTCCAGGGATGGCAGGCCGTTCACTTGGCATTTCGTCGTCACTCACAAAATTCGTCACGTATTCACCGTACCCATTGCCATAGGTGTCAGATGACCACCAATCGTGTGATGATACGGGATTGAGCGTTGATCGCGCATGGTCATGGTTCTTATCATAGTGTCGTCCCTTGTCGAACAACCATATAGTATCTATCAGATTGTTGGTGCCGACCGGTTTATAGATGGAAAAGAGAGGTAGCAGAAAGGATCATTGGCATCTGCTAGCGGGATGTGTGAATCGTGTAGGTGTCAAGGGCGGAATCGAAGGATTCGGTGATGGTGACGTCTCCCGGGAGTCCGGGAACGGCCAGGTCAGCCAGGGGTACGACGCAGGTGACGGTCGCGCTGACCGAACCAGGTTGGCCCGGTGGCAGGTCAAGTGCTTGGCTATTTATCGATATATCTAGACGTAGACAAGTGACACCCTCCTGCGCCAGATGAGCCCGGATGGCGTCCTCGGCGGCGGTCTGCCCCTGGACGGATCCGGTTTGCATCGACGCAATCCGGGCACCCTCCACGACCGACGCGTGGACGTCAGCCCTCACAGCAGCAGTACGCCCGATCGCCGCGATCAGCGCCAGGAACAGCAGGAACGCGGGAATGATGAGGACTGCTTCAATGGAGATTGATCCACGACTTGTATGTCTTAGCCCGGATCCACCGATGGCTGGCGTCGCGAGCGACACTGTGGGGGTGCGATGGGTCGGTGGGTGGCGTGAAGGCAGACTGGACGTCTGTGGAGCGACGCACGACGAGCCAGCGTGCCTCCACAGGGTCGCGCAGCAGCCATGAATCGGTGCATCCGGGCTTAACCTCATCGTGATTGTCCTTCCCAGGGGAGGGTTGCGGACTCATGCACGTGGATGTGCATGCCGGGGATCACTGACTGGGCGTACCCGGTGACGGTGACGGTCAGGGTTTGGGGGGTGGACGAGGTATCCACACCCCAGTCGACTCCGGCGGAGCGTTGCTGGAGGATGACCTCGGCTGTGCTCTGACCGCTCTCGGGGCGACCGCCCATGACTGTTCCGGCCCGGACGCCGTCCTGGGCAGCAGCTTGCGCCACGGAGGACGCGTACACCCACAATGACCCCTGCAGAATGGCGAACATCGCGGCAATGAACAAGGGGATCACCACCACGGCTTCGATGGACACCGAACCTCGGGTGCAGTCATGGGGTCTGGACATTTTCGGCCCTCGCCTGGTTTGGTCCATTGCCCTGCTCCGATCAGGGGTCATGAGCCAATCAGCTGGTTGGAGTGGTTGGTCACGTACACGGTGATGGCGGCGACCACAATGGCGGCGATGGCGATCACGGCTAATGCCCAAATGACGTTCTCCATTGTCACAGAACCCGACTCGCGGTCGCGGCTGGAGTGGGACCGCAACCAGGCATAACCCTTGCACCACCATTCACCTATGAGATCCGACATGATTGTTCCTTTCATGTTGTGTGAGTATTTACGACATCATGCCCATCATCGACAGCAGAGCCGGCATGATGAGGATGGCCAGGAAGACGATTCCCAAGACGCTGACCGGCAAACTCATCTTTTCATTAGTCTCGTTTGCCCTTGTCATGTCATTGAGCAGGATACCCTCCCGCATGCTGCGCGCCTTGGCCCGCAGGATTCGGTACACCCCTGCCCCTTCAGATCCAGACAAACGCATGATGTCGGCGACATCACACAAGTCGGCCAGATCGAGGTCGATGCCCAGTTCCCGCAAGCCGTCCCAGCCGGTCACTCCCGCCCACATGCTGCGGTCCAGGCATTCCCGCACACGGGAGAAGACCCAGGAGTCACCAAGTGCGGCGGCAGTGTCCAATGCCTGTTTACTACCTGATCCGCAGGAGCGTTCCAGGGCGACCAAGTCGACGTAGCACGCCAGGGTACGAGAGAACTCCACCCTTGCCCGAGCGGCTTTGGTGCGTACATCCAGATCCGGGAGAACGAACCCAACGAGGGCAGCGAGGACCATCAGGACAGCGGGAATGACGAGGGGGATTTCCACTCCGACAAGGACCAGACAGGTGGAGACAACCCCCGGGAACAGTAATCCGACAAGGGCGTACGCTATCTTCCGGGCCAGGTATGCGGCAGGGGTCATCCCTAGCAACGCCAAGTCCTTGACCGGAACCGGCCGCAGTTTATCTGGGATCTTGTCGAGTCCCCACTGCCCCACCATCGCCCAACCGCGGGCTTTGGTCTGGACTGGCGGTCCGGTCATCGGACTCAACATCGACAAGGCCTGAGCCAGGTCCGGATGCGCTGGGACCAACCGCAGCACCACCAGCCAGATGCCGGCCCCCACCACGGCGCCAGCCAAGATGACAATCTGCAACGCGTTCACGACATCCCCCCAGCAATCATCCGACTGGCCTTGCCACCCAGGAAACGCAGGGGTTTCGGCCCGGCGGCGACACGCCTCATCCACACGAGGACAGCACCGTACGCACCAAGCAGGCCGAGCAGGACGAGCTGACCGACACCGGACTTGTAGGGCTCAACGTAGGTGCCCGTCAGGAAGAGTCCGATCAGGACGACTGCGGTGATGATGGTGACCCATCGGGCGGTGGTCCGTGGTTTGGCGGCATCGGCTTCGACTTGGCGGCGGGAGCGGATGTCGAGTGCCGTGGACTCAGCCAGGCCCTCCAGGATGGTGGCCAGTCCGTCGCCGCGGCGTTGAGCCCCCAGCAGCAGGCTTGAAGCGATGATGTCCCCGGTGGGATCGTCGAGGTCGTCGGCGAAGGCTCGCAACGCCGCCTCTGTTGTCCATCGGGCCCGCAGACGCGCGACCAGGCGCGACACCTCGGGTTTGAGGGCAGTCGGAGTGGACCGCCAGGTGGCGACGAGGGCCTGTTCTAGTCCGGCTCCAGCGGTCAGGATTCCCGACAAGGAGCGTGTCCACTCCTCCATGGCTTCCAGTTTCGCGATGTCGACCGATCGCTCGGTCTTGCCGATCAGGTAGGGAACGCCCAAGCCGATCAGTGGAACGATGACAATTGTCACCACCCAGCCTGTGATGAGCGCGAGGATCAGACCGAGGATGAACAAGCCCGCCCCCAAGACGACGGGTGAGCGGCGGTTCAGTTGCGGAATGTGAAAATGCAACCGCCGCCGCTCAACCCGTCGACAACCCATGATGATCAGAAGGACACCCGCACCCACGAGCATTCCCAGGAGTACGCAGATCACGGCCATGACATCGTCCATAGCTCTTCGACCGGATCGAAGACGTCGAGGTAGCCCTCGGGCATTGTTTCCATCCCGGCGACTCGCTCACCGGGCAGGGTGGAGAACAGACGAGTCGTGGCATATCCGCGCGCGGAATCGCTGGGCTGGACGGAAAGAATCTCCTTCACCCACCGGTGGCGGCGGAACTGTCCGTTGGCCAGCTTGCGGTTGATCATCTCCATGTGCACGATGAAGTCGATGTCCTCTGCAACTGCTCTGGTGGCGTATTGGCTTGTCACATGGGGTCCAGCCTCCATCGCGCAGGTGATCAGCTTGCGGATCGCTCCTTCGGCCGAATGGGCGTGGGTGGTTGACAGGGAGCCCGATCCGGATTGCATCGCCTTGAGCATGGCCAGGATTTCGGGTCCGCGTACTTCTCCGACGATTTGGCGGGAGAGGTTGAACCGGAAGGAGTCGTACAGAGCGTCGTCGAGGGTGAATTCTCCAGCGCGGCGACCGGCTGCGTCGGTCTCGCCGGACCCCGGTCGGGCCTCCCAAGCGTGGACGACAGGGTGACGCTTGGGCATGAGGTGGAGGTGCAACTCGTACTCGGTTTCGAAAGTGCCGATCACCTCGTCGGCGGGGATTTCCGAACACAGGGCCCGCACCAGGGTTGTCTTGCCCGCCCCTTGGGCGCCGGAGACAACGATTGATGCACGGCGGTGGACAGCCGCGGCCAAGAAGAGGGACATCTGGGGGCTGAAGGTCTCGCGGGCGACCAGGTCGGCCAGAGTCACTTCTTCCAGCCGGTGGCGGCGGATGACCACCGACGGGCGAGGGGTCACCCACGCGGCGGCAGCTAATCGGGCTCCGGAATCGAGTCGCATATGCAACCGGGGTTCCGCCGGAGAGAAGGAACGTTCGTTGACTTCTGAGCGTGCTGCGATGAAGCTCAGGAAGTCGATCAGTTCCTGGTCGCTGTCGGCAACGGGAGGGCCTTTGACCATGCTGCCGCTGGAGGTTTCGATCCACACATTGTCGGCACCGGAGATGATGATGTTCTCGATTGATTCGTCGTCAACCAGGGTTTGGAGGCGGCCCAGCCGGAACAGTGAGTCGAAAACCGCTTGTCCCATACGGGCCTGAATGGTCGGGTCCCACCCAGGCAGCCCCTGCGCGATGGCTTCGCTCGCCCGCTCGTCGAGTAGGTCGGCGATGATGATCCGTCCCAAGTGTTGTTGGTCGACGGTGTCGACATGATCCGACCCGATCCGGTTGCTCAAGCGGGCCGAGGCAGCAGTACGCATCTGAGCGACGATCCCCCAATCGACCGGTGTCGCATTGGCCCACGGCACCTCCCACAGGTGCTCGACAGCCGGGATGATCGGATCCTGAGTTGGCGGAGGGCCAAAGCGGTAGGCCATCGAGGGCGGCTTTACTGGTGGAGCATCTGCCGAAGTGGGGTGGTTGGGGACATTGGCCTGGTCGACCGGATGAGCACTGGACGGGGTCGTGGGAGGTACGCTGGCACCTGGTCGACAATGTAGTGGCACATCGGGGGAGTTGCCGTCGTCGACGGCCACGCGATGGGGGTCGATCAAAGACAGATCCATGGTGCGGCGTGGGTGGTCGGTTGAATGTGATTGAGCGACAGTGACATCTGTCGCATGTGTCCCATGTCTTTGTTCGGCGTCATGGGTGCTCACTCCAGTCCCCGGCCCCTGAACACCCTGCTCATGACCGACGAGAGTCGTACCATTGTTCCTATCATAACTTTCCACTCCTTCCTGGCCACCTCCCAGAGCTGCGAACAAAGGAAGGGTTGACAAGGGATTATCATCTGTTTTCTCAGGTGCCACTGATTCGTCTACGAGATCAGCACGGCTAGCAACCCCATCGGAGGAGGGATCGACATTTTCTGTGGCCATCACCGCTGTACCGGGTGGCGCCTGTCTCGTTCCTGGTCCGTCATCCAACTGCCTTGATGGTTGGCCGGACTTCTTTGACATGTCAGTCCGGTCGCCCTGGGTGGTCAGTCGGGGCATCCAGGGTTCCGGAGGTTCGGGGGGAAACATGATCACAATGCTCCTCTCGGGGCGATCAGTGCATCGACGGCGGTGAGCATCTGTCGTATGTTCTGACCGCACGTGACCAGGTCGGTCCTGAGCCGGGTGGAGCGAGTGGGACGGGCGCCGACGGAATAGACGGCGGCACCGCGCGTGTCCAGACCCAGCGTGGCGACCACGGGCAGCCCCAGGACCGAAGAGGTTTCCCGTACGCCGTACGGATTCCCCGGGTCGATCAACACGACTGCCCACGGGGGAGCCTCTGGGTGATCCTGGCGGGTATCGTTGGCCTGCTCGGCCCATTGGCGTGCTGCGGCCAAAGAGGGGAGGTCTGAGCGTGTGACAAGGAGAATGAGGTCGGCCAACCTCAGCAGGGACTCGGCGAATGACTCCATGCCCAAGCGCCCGGCATCGACCAGTACGTCGGTGTCGGCAGAGGCCAGAGCTTTCCATGTCACACTGAGGGGCTCCCACAATTCGACGGCGCTGCGCGCCTGGGCATGAGAGCGGGGACCAGGCAGAACGGCTGCCGTGGTGGACTCCACTGGGATCAGCGACAGAGGGAATTGTTCGGCCAGGCGGCCGTTGCGGTGGGCGAGCAGGAGGTCGACCACTGATTGCGCGGGGACTTGAAAACCGCGGAAATAGCCCGCCAGAATCGAGGATCCCCCCACTGGATCGGCTTCCACGGCGATGGCTTTCCGCGACCACGTACACGCCAATCCCATGGTCGTTGTCGTGACCCCGGGAGCACCGCAGGCAGAGGTTAACACAATCACAGACATTGCTCAATGCTCCCGTGAGGAGAGGACGAGAGCGAGGCTGTTGGACGCGGACAGGGCGGCCAAGGTGGGAGCGTCAGTGGCGGCCACCATGACGCTAGCCGTGATCATGGCATTGCCTTGGGGAGTGGTGATCGTAACCAACGTCCCGGGAAAGCTGAGGGGCTTGGCTTGTGGATCGGACTTGTCCGGCACACTGATTAAGATCACTTTGTCGCCGGGCGAGAGACCATCATCGGGGTACTCTCCGGCCATCAGAGCAACTCCGACCTCGGCTTGCCCCTTGGACGGAGTGAGCCTGTCGCCCACGGCATCTGGTGTTAAGAATGTGCCTGGGACAAGGTCGTACGTGGCGTACTGTCCAACGATTTGGTTGAGCTGAGTCGAGGAGATGGGGGTGAGCAGGGCATCGAAACCAACTCGTACTGTTGTCAGGTCAGAGCGCTGGATCTGTTCCCCGCGTGCTACCGGTACGACGACGGCGATCACCTCTTGGGTCTGGCTGAGGTGGGAATAGATGCCGACGGAGACCAGCGATCCCGCTATCACGAGCAGTACGCCCGCAACCGCCATCAAGGGGCTGCGCTGAATTTTCGGGCCGGGATGACGCCCGGACGGGGGACGAAGTTTGACGCTCATGATGGACCTCGTCACCGTCCCTGGAGGATCGACGCTGTGGCGGTCCCGTGGATCGGCAGCTGGTTGATGGAGATGATCGTGAGCACCTTGGTGTCATAGGTCCCAGCGACATCGATACTGACCGACGTACCCATGAAATTGACGTTCCCCGTTAATCCAGCAGCTGACAAGCACTGGTACGCAGCCGTCACAACTTGGGAGGTGGTGATTGCACCCATCGCGACCCCCTCACCTGCCTGCCGAGCACACTGTGCGGCCTGGTCGCGCAAGTCTTGCTCAGCCATCGTCTGCCCAGAAAAGTCCACCCCGATCCCCACACAGATCAGAGCGGCCAAACTGGCCATGGGTACCATGGTCACGATCCTCCCGGCCTCCCGGGTCCGCTGGTCCGCCCGCATCTGACCCCTGCGACCCCGCCTGAGAACCCCCCACCCAGGGGTGGTCCCCCTCACCGCCCGCAGCCGGGTCGTTGGTCGTTGAACACTGCTCATACACCAAGCCTGTCGCCTGTACAAGACCCAGTGGGGGTTATCCACAGGTTTTTTGGTACCAGTTCACTCCACAGTCGGGATCGAAGATGTCCAGAGCAACTGTGGTCCTCGATTAAATCCGTAGATCATTCTGCCTGCCAACTAGGCTCGCGCTGGCAATAGCGTGCGCGAACATCCGACGCAGACACAACTTTTCCAGAAAAGTACATTCCATGTGTAAATTTTTGTACATGAGATGTATTTTTTTCTGGACATCACAGTACGCTTATACTCATGGAGACCATACTTCATCGCCCAATCGGCGATGCCATACTCAGCCGATCAGACGTGCCCGTCCTTATTCTTGAGGGGGCCCGGGCAGTTGGCAAGACCACGATGGTACGTCTCCAATTGGTCGAGGGTGCGGGCTACAGCTATGCGACGCTGGCTGATCGCGCAACTCTGGAGTTCGCCAAAGCCGACCCCCAAGGTTGGCTGCGACGCCTGGTGAGGCCGGCCGTCATCGATGAAGCTCAGTTGCTGCCAACACTGCCTCTGCTGATCAAGGAGATTGTGGATAACTCACACACCGCGACCAACCAGTTCGTACTGACCGGATCCGCTTCGATTGGGCGAACCGGTTTGGGTGGGGCCGATCCGCTGGCGCGACGCTCGTTGCGTCTAACCATGTGGCCGTTGACAGGCTGGGAGTTGGCGCAGCAAAGCGGCAACCTGGCTGATTGCCTGATCGCTGGCACACCGGTACCGGGCAGACACCTACCGCTGGCCTGGGATGAGTTGTTGAACCGCGTGCGCTACGGCGGCTGGCCGGGTTATGTGTTACCGAGTCGAATCTCAGCAGCCAGGCTTCGCGAGCGGGTGGCGTCTGACATCGTCGCCGTACTGGCCACAACCGTGGACCCGCAGATCAGCGCCAATGCTGCCATTGCTCAGGAGACACTCGATGCCCTGCTGCGAACACCGGGTGACATCTTCAACGCGACGCGGCTGTCGCAACTGCTGGGGTTCGACAAGCGGACCGTCGACCGGTACATGGGCCTGTTCCAGCGGCTTTTCCTTGTGCACTGGCTGCCGAATTCGGCGACATCGCCCGCTCGGCAAAGTCACACGCGGGCCAAGGTTCATCCCGTTGACACGTCGCTCAGCGTAGAGTTTCTGGAGCGGGCGGGTACCGGCGTCAGCGAGCGTGTGACGTTCGGTCACCTGTTGGAGAGCTATGTTGTCAATCAGGTGCTGGCGTCGCGGGGCTGGGGGCAGCACACGGCGTCGGCATCGTTCTGGCGCGACGCTCAGCTGAATCACGAGGTTGACCTGGTGTTGGACGCGAGGGACGGTCAACGCGTTGGGATCGAAGTCAAGTCTGCTGAACGGGTGACCCCCACAGACATCAGAGGGTTGCTAGCCATGCGGAACGCGGGCGGAATGACCAAGGGTTACGTCGTGTACACGGGCTCAGATGTGGTTGAGGTGGCTGATCAAATCTGGACCCTCCCGGTGAGTGCGCTGGACTCGCGGGCTGCGTTCACCTGACATCGGCGCGTTTCACACGGTGACGCAGCACTAGGCCGATGACTCTATCTCGGTGTCCACTTTACGGGGTACGGTTCAGATGAAGGTCGCGCTGATTGTGACTCGCATTGAACGCACAGATTATGCTTCTCCCCAACTGTGCTCATCATGACCATCAATCCTCAAAAAAGCACTCCGTAATATACCAAGAGATCTTAATTCTTCAAATTTTTTATAATATTCTTTTCGGAGATCTTCTAATGAAATATCCTCTAAATATCCGTTTTCTTGGTTAGTCTGCCAGTACAACTCACCTTTATCATGTTTATACTCCAGACGACTATTTGATCCATAATAGTGGCCGCGCAATATCCCTTTCCATTTATCTCCGAGATACGATATGGTTATATTTGCGCATTTTTCCTTATCGAGAGGTTGAAAATCACATCTTCGTGAATAATCCGCAGTAAATAAAATGAGATTATGACAATCTGGGCATTGAAAAATATCTCCGAAATAATCCCAGGTATCCATTGAATCTTCTTCGTTTTCCATCACTTCAAAAAAATCGAACCAGTCCTGATCCGCAATGAATCTTGCTAAATAAGGGGCATAATCACTACTGTCTGGTATCACACAACCACATACACACTCAATTTTGGACAAGATTTGATTCCTCACTTCGTTAACCGATTCATGGCTACTGCGCGTCCCAGCCATCGGTGGATACGTGTCAAAACAATCTGACTGGCTCATTCCCTTTCACTCAGCTTAGCTGGAGATTGCGAGTGAGGAGTAACGGTGTGACACGTTTCTGCGTCCACCTTGGCTTGTCCTCCATCGCCAGGGATTGGGCGCCGATCAGTACCGGTTTCCTGCCGCCTGGGGGAGATTGTTAAACCGGGCGAGCCATTCTTTGGTCAGGGTGACGGATGCGGCTCGCATGTTCTCTTCAAGGTGGTTGAGGTGTTGGGTGCCGGGGATAGCGGCAATGTTGTCACCTTGGGCGAGCACCCAGGCGAGGGCGACTTGTGAAGGAGTCAGGCCGAGTTCATCGGCGTACTGCCTGATCGGGTCGATGATCGACTCGGTGTTCGCGCTCATGACGGGGGTGCTCAGGCGTTGGCTGCCTCGCCGCATGTCGTCGGGATCGAGGTCGGTGTCGGACGTGATCTGGCCGGGTAGGAGTCCCCGGCTCAGGGGTGCGTACGCGATGAAGACAATGTCGTGTTCCAGACAGTACGGGACAACGTCATCGAGAGCACCGCGACTGAACAATGATAGTTCTGTTTGGACGCTGGACACCGGGTGGATACGGTTGCAGCGTTCGATCTGGTCGACGCTGGCTTCGGATAGCCCGAGATAGCGGGTATGGCCTGCCTCGGCT
>WREX01000056.1 GCA_009779115.1 Propionibacteriaceae bacterium | reverse complement strand
CGAACGCCCGCACCCGCCTCCGGAGGGCGGTGCTCTATCCCCTGAGCTATGGGGGCCGACGACCCCTCATCCTAGCAGAGGTCGCATCCCGATACAGTGGATGCCATGGATGAATCCCGCCCAACTCGACTGAGAGTGCCTGAGGACCTGAACGGCCTCGATCCGATCTTGTGGCCTCACGGGACCAGCCGAGCCCCAGACGGGATGCTCACCCTGGCGGGCCACAGGCTCTCCGATCTCATCGAGGCGTACGGCAGCCCGCTCACCATCATGGACGAGGAAGACTTCCGGTCTCAGGCGCGTGCGTTTGCCACTGAATTCGCCGGTTGGACCGTCTATTACGCGGGCAAAGCATTCTTGTGTCGGACCGTGGCCCGCTGGGTCGATGAGGAAGGCCTCCATCTGGACGTGTGCTCCGGCGGTGAGCTGGCTGTCGCGTTGTCAGCCGGATTTCCCGCAGATCGTGTCGAGCTGCATGGCAACAACAAATCCATCGAGGAGCTGGAGGACGCCATCGAGTCCGGTGTGAGCCGGATCATCGTGGACTGCATGGAAGAGATCGACAGAATCGAAACACTGGCCGCTGCCCGGAACACGCAGGTGTCCGTCCTGGTCCGTGTGACCACGGGAGTCGAAGCCCACACCCATGAGTACATCGCCACCTCTCATGAGGACCAGAAATTCGGGTTCTCCCTCCACTCTGGTCAGGCATGGACAGCTCTGATGGCTTGCCATGACCGCCCCCACCTGAAACTCACCGGCCTGCATTCCCACATCGGGTCACAGATCTTTGATGTCGGAGGGTTCCAGATAGCAGCGGCCCGAGTCATGGACCTGCTCGCCCGCTTCCGAGCCGCCACTGGGGATGACCTGGACGAGGTGAATCTCGGCGGTGGTTTCGGCATCGCCTACACAGCACAGGATTCACCGATGAGCCCTGCCCAGCTTCACCAGGCACTGTCGCACATCATCGATGAGGAGCGCCGCACACATGGCTTGAAACCACTGAGGTTGTCTATCGAGCCTGGGCGGGCGATCGTCGGCCGAGCCGGAGTGGCAGTGTATACAGTCGGCAGCGTCAAGCCGGTCGACATCGGGGAGGGCTCACACCGGGCGTACGTGGCGGTGGATGGCGGGATGAGCGACAACATCCGTACCGCGCTGTATCACGCAGAGTATTCCGCTGTTCTCGCCAACCGTGTGTCCAGTGCCCCACCCATGTTGTCCCGCGTCGTCGGCAAGCACTGCGAGTCCGGGGACATCCTCGTCCACGATGTCTATCTGCCCTCGGACATCGGCCCAGCTGATCTCATCGCCGTCCCAGCCTCCGGCGCCTATGCACGGTCGTTGTCATCCAACTACAATCACATCACCCGGCCCGCGGTCGTGGCAGTACGACCCGGTCAGGCGCGCGCGATGCTCCGCCGGGAGACCCTCGCCGACCTGATGGCCCTGGATGTCGATGCCGGGCCTAGCCCGGCTCCACCGATTCAGGCTTGACGAAGTCTGGGCCGGACCAATCCGGTGGCATTCCTGAATCTCGTCCGGCATGATTGGACGTGATGGGTGCCGGAAGGAGTGTCGTCATGGGCATGGAGATCATGTGCTTTGATCTGGAGGGGGTCTTCGTACCCGAAATCTGGATCAATGTCGCCGAGCGGACCGGCATCGAAGCCCTGCGTCTGACCACCCGGGACGAGCCCGACTACGACCGGTTGATGAACTATCGCCTCGGCATTCTCGACGAGCACGGCCTGGGCATCGAGGACATCCAGCGTGTCATCGCCGAGTTGCGCCCACTGCCAGGGGCACCTGAGTTCCTCGACTGGGCTCGCAGCAATTTCCCGGTGGTGATCCTGTCGGACACCTTCTACGACTTCGCCGCTCCACTCATGGCTCAGTTGGGTCATCCCGCGCTCTTCGCCCACAATCTCACCATCGACGAGCGCGGACGAATCGCGGGGTACGAACTGCGCATGCCCCATCACAAGATGGCGTCAGTCAAGGTCTTCCAGAGCCTGAATTTTTCGGTCTTCGCATGCGGGGATTCGTACAACGACACCGCGATGCTCCTCGCCGCGGACCGCGGTTTCCTCTTCCGGCCACCGCCCAACGTCGTGGAGGAATTCCCCCAACTACCTGTCACGCATTCGTACGAGGAACTGCGTCAGCACTTGGTGGAGGCTTCGTCGCGTACTCTCGTGTGACAGCGATTCTGTCCCAGATCCTGCGCGGGGAGCGCGCCGTCCCGCACACAACACCGATAATAATGTGGTAGGCTTGCTTCGGTTAGGGACAACAACATCCCCCTTTTGGTCGGCTCCACTAGCTCGATGGCGGATAACCAAGTAACCAAATCCTTTTGTCACGTCATAGTTTTACGGGTATGGAACCATGGCAATCATCAACGGAGAGGACATCCGTGACTGCAAATTTAGAGTCTCTGCTCCTGCCGGAATTACGGAAGATGGCTTCCGGACTCGGTATCACACGAGTCACTGGCATGCGCAAGGCTGAACTGATTGGCAAGATCAACGAGGCCAGCAGCGGGTCGGGTCATGCTCACGCCAGCCAACCTCCCTCCAATCCGGCGCCCGCGTCCACCGACCAGGACTCCAACGCGGCAGGATCGTCGGAGTCCGGGCGTAATCTTCGTCACCGTACACGACGAGCGCAGGCCGACACTGATATGAATGTGTCCGACGAAGTCGGTGCCCGTCTGGCCGCCCTCGGCATGGATGTGGTCGACGTGCCCAAGACCGACGAACACGTGCCGGAATCTTCCAAAGACGACGATGATCTTCCCAACTCTCGCCGCAACCGCCGCCGTCGGAACAGGGACCGGCAGAACCGCCGGCGCAGCATCGACCGGATGGACTCTGACCCGCAGGTCTCGGCCGACGATGTCCTATCTCCGGTGAAAGGGATCGTCGATGTCATGGAGGGTTATGCCTTTGTCAGGACGACCGGCTACCTGCCCAGTCCAGACGACGCGTACATGCCGTTGGGAATGGTCCGCAAGTACGGCTTGCGCAAGGGGGATGTCGTCACCGGATCGATCAAGCTCCCACGGGAGGGCGAACGGCGTGAGAAGTTCAGCCCGTTCGTCGCCCTGGAAACCGTCAATGGCCAGGACCCCGAGGCCGCCAAAGACCGAGTTGACTTCACCAAACTCACACCGTTGTATCCGCAGGAACGCCTCCGTCTGGAAACTGACCCCTCCAAGATGACAGGGCGCATCATTGACATGGTCGCCCCCATCGGCAAGGGGCAACGCGGTCTGATCGTGTCTCCGCCCAAGGCAGGCAAGACCATGATCATGCAGGCCATCGCGAACGCGATCACCGACAACAATCCTGAGGTTCACCTGATGGTAGTCCTCGTCGACGAAAGACCAGAGGAAGTCACCGATTTCCAGCGCACCGTGTCCGGAGAGGTCATCGCCTCCACCTTCGACCGTCCTGCCGAGGATCACACCAGCATCTCCGAGCTGGCCATCGAGAGGGCCAAAAGGCTGGTCGAAATGGGCAGGGACGTTGTCATCCTGCTCGATGGCATCACCCGGCTGGGCCGGGCGTACAACCTGGCGGCGCCGGCCTCGGGACGCATCTTGTCCGGTGGTGTCGATTCTGCGGCCCTGTATCCTCCGAAGAAGTTCTTCGGCGCAGCCCGCAACATTGAGAACGGCGGGTCGCTGACCATCCTTGCCACGGCGTTGATCGAGACCGGCTCCAAAATGGACGAGGTCATCTTCGAGGAATTCAAGGGAACAGGCAACATGGAGTTGCGATTGCGCCGGGACTTGGCGGACAAGCGTATCTTCCCCGCCATCGACATCGACGCTTCTGGCACGCGTCGCGAAGAGTTGCTCATGGGACGCGACGAACTGGCGATCATCTGGAAGCTGCGCCGCGTTTTGTCGGGGATGGAGGATCAGGCCGCCCTGGAGATGCTGCTCAAGCAAATGCGCAAAACTCAGTCCAACCACGAGTTCCTGCTTCAAATCTCGCGTACCACCCCCAACTGACATCACAGTGAGCCAAATGGCGAAAAGACACCATGCCTGGCATAATTGTCCACCGATGCCGGTTCACGTACTCCCGACCCGGCACACCATACGAGGAGAAACGTCATGAAATCAGGAATTCATCCTGACTATGTGGTCACCGAAGTGACCTGCACCTGCGGGAATCACTTCACCACCCACTCGACCAAAGCCACCGGCTCAATCCGCGCCGAAGTGTGCTCACAGTGCCACCCGTTCTATACCGGGAAGCAGAAGATCCTCGACACCGGCGGTCGCGTCGCGCGCTTCGAGCGCCGCTACGGGAACCAGACCAAGAACAAGTAGATCTCTGCTCGGCGCCACACCCATGCTGTCCTGACCGACGCGGGGTGACACGAAATAACCAGTGCTCAGAAAGCGACCATGCCCGGCACACAAGATCTGATCGACGAATATCACGGTCTGGAGACCCAACTCGCAGACCCTGCTGTCCACGCCGACATGGCTCTCGCCCGCAAGATCGGTCGCAGATACTCCGAACTGACTCCCATTGTCACCGCGCTGGCGGACAAACAGCGATTGAGTGCCGATATTGAGGCTGCCCGGGAGTTGGCGCATGAAGACCCCGGATTCGCCGATGAGGTCGTGCAACTTGAAGTATCCCTGGCCGATGTGGACGAGAGGCTTGTACGTCTGCTGGCCCCCCGAGACCCCAATGACTCACGCGACGCCATCATGGAAATCAAGTCAGGCGAAGGAGGCGAGGAGTCAGCCCTGTTCGCCAAAGACCTGTTCCAGATGTACGCCAAGTACATCGAGTCCTGTCATTGGACCATGGACGTCCTCGACACCCAGGAAACAGACTTGGGCGGCTATAAGACTGTCACTTTCGCCGTGAAGGGACCTGCAGGTGGGGAGGCTCCCTACGGCTGCCTGAAATTCGAGGGCGGGGTCCACCGGGTCCAGCGCGTCCCCGTCACCGAATCCCAAGGCCGGATTCACACCTCGGCCGCCGGGGTCCTGGTGATGCCCGAGGTTGACGACACTGAGATCGTCATCGACGAATCCGACCTCCGCGTCGATGTCTTCCGGTCCTCTGGTCCAGGAGGCCAGGGGGTGAACACCACCGACTCTGCGGTACGCATCACCCACCTGCCAACGGGAATCGTCGTCTCGTGTCAGAACGAGAGATCCCAGCTTCAAAACAAGGAGTCTGCCCTGCGTATGCTCCGGGCCCGGTTGACATCCTTGGCCGAGGAACAGGCGGCTCAGTCGGCTTCAGCAGCCAGGAAATCCCAGGTACGAACAGTCGACAGGTCGGAGCGAATTCGTACCTACAACTTCCCCGAGAACAGGATCGCCGACCACCGCATCGGTTACAAGGCCCACAACCTCGACCAGGTTCTGGCCGGAGATCTGAGGCCTCTCATCACGGCCCTCCAGGATGCCGATCTGGCAGAACGCTTAGCCCAGGCGACCCAGTGACCACCGTCGCGAGAGGACATTCTGATGCTCCCGCCAGTGCCACCGAAAAGAACAGCGTCCCACCTGTTTGTGCCAGCAGAGCAGTGACACTGACACAGAGCCGATTGCGCCAAGCTGGCATCGTCTCCGCGTCAGCAGAGGCGCGCACGTTGGTGAGTTTTGTCCTCGGTGTGGAACCGGCCCGTCTGGTCCTGGCGCCTGACCTGACCCCACACCAGCAGAATCTCTTGTCAGCTTCCGTGGAGAGCCGCATGGCAGGCATGCCGTTGCAGCATGTCACAGGGCAGGCATTTTTCCGTACTGGATCCGTACGCGTGGGACCTGGTGTGTTCATCCCAAGACCCGAAACTGAGGTTGTGGCAGGGTGGGCTGTCGACCAGGTCAAGGCCGGATATCGCCGCGTGGTCGAATTGTGCGCAGGGTCAGGTGCGATCTCTGTGGCCATCGCCCGCGAATCGGATCCCACCGCGCAGTGGGCCGTGGAAAAGGACCCCGAGGCCTTCGCCTATCTGGTCACCAATGTGCAGGGCTCGGCCATTATCCCGGTCAACGCGGATATGGCCACGGCCCTGGTTGAGCTGAATGCCACGGTTGACCTGGTTGTCGCCAATCCGCCGTACATTCCCCGGGCCTGGAAACAGATGATGCCCCGCGATGTCCATGAGGATCCTGACGTGGCCCTGTATTCCGGCCCCGACGGGCTGGATGCCCTGGCGGTGGTGGCGGATGTCGCCCGGCGTCTCTTGAGGCCCCGGGGAGTAGTGGGCTGCGAACACGGGGAAGACCAGGCGGAGCAGGTACGGATACTGTTCACCCAGGCGGGACTGTCAGATGTGCGCACCCACATGGACTTGTGCGACCGACCCCGTTTCGTCACGGCAGTTCAACCCGAAGGCTGATATTCCCAAGACGGGTGACTGGTGACTGCGGGCCGCGCCATGGAGGGCTGACTGCTGAAGACATGGAATGATGGACCCATGACCACACCAGCCCTGGTCCCTTGGTCCGCTGACGATCCCGCGGCCTGGACTCGCGCGAGCGACATCCTCACCGATGGAGGATGCGTGGTCTTCCCGACAGACACGGTCTACGGCATCGCAGCGCGGGCAGACAACGCTTCGGCAATCGCTCGCTTACAAGGGGCAAAAGGACGGTCTGGTAGATTTCCTCCCCCCGTACTGGTCGGGGATGCCAGTGGAGCGTGGGCTGTGGCCACGTTGGTCACGGATGCGGCCCGGCGTCTCGGCGATGCTTATTGGCCTGGTCCTCTGACCCTGGTTCTGGCCACCGACCGGAAAGATTTATCCTTGTCGGCGAGTGTCGGCACGGTGGGAGTGAGGGTGCCCGACCTGGATGTCCTGCGTGTTTTCCTGCGTGTGACGGGTCCTGTGGCGGTGTCCAGCGCCAACAAGCACAACGGCCCAGCGGCAACGACTGTGGACGCAGCCATCGCACAATTGGGAGCCGAGGTCGCTTTGTACATCGACGGGGGACAGACGCCAGGTCCTGCTCCGTCGACCGTTGTCGATTGTTCCTCCGGGAAGGTGACCATCCTCCGCGTGGGACTGGTACCTGCTGAGCAGATCCTCGCCATGGCGGGAGTCGTCGATGCGTGAATATCTGCTGGTTTTCTTCGTCGGTGTGGCCGTGTGTTTCACCCTGACTCCTGCTTGCCGATCATTGGCACTGAGGACTGGGGCGGTGGCCCGCCCCCGCAGCCGCGACATCCACGAAGAGCCCACCCCCTATTTCGGCGGGCTGGCCATGCTGGGAGGAGTGGCCGCAGCGTACCTGATGGCCTCTCAAATGCCCTTCCTCAGCCGCTACAGTATCGTCACCTGGGATTCGCTGGTGGTGCTCGCGGCGGCGGCGGTGATCTGTGCGGTGGGCATCATCGACGACTTGATCGAATTGAACGCCTTGATGAAGATCGCCGGCCAGATCCTGGCAGCCGGAATCCTGGTCCTTGGGGGGGTACGCATGCAGTGGTTGCCGTGGCGAGGGGGGATCATCGCCCTGGACCCGGCTGCCGGAATTCTGATCACGGTCTTCGTCGTCTTTATTTGTTCCAATGCCATCAACCTCATCGACGGTCTCGATGGACTGGCCGCTGGGATCGTGGCCATCTCCGCCAGCGCGTTCTTCATCTATGCTTACTGGCTGACCGCTGAGGAGGACTTGGCCCGCGCCACGACATCAGCCCTTGTCACAGTAGTGATGTGCGGAATTTGCCTCGGGTATCTGCCGCACAATTTCCACCCGGCGAAGATCTTCATGGGGGATTCGGGAGCCATGCTCCTCGGCCTGCTGTTCGCCGCCTCCACCATCTCCTTGACCGGCCAGATCGACCCCAGTGTGCTCGACGACCGATCAGGCTTGATCGCGACGTACATTCCGCTGGTGATGCCCATCATCGCGCTCGGTCTGCCGTTCTTGGACATGTTCGTCGCCTACACCCGTCGCACCTGGCAGGGAGTCTGGTGGTTCATGGCCGACAAACAACACTTGCATCACCGGTTGCTCCAACGCGGCCATTCGCACCTCGGCGCAGTTTTCCTGATGTACGGTTGGACGGCGCTGCTGTCGTACTCCGCCTTGCTGCTAGGCATCTACCCATCACCTGTCACGGTCGCTATTGTTGTCATCGCCGCTGTGTCTACCCTGGCCTTCGTCATCTTCACAGGCCGTAAGACGTCCGTACAAAACTCTGAGGAGGAACCGTGTCCGAAAACCTAGACCGCCCCCGGTCGTCCTCCAAACTTACCCGCGACAAGGAGCCCAAGGTGGGTTCGCTGGAGGGTGACTCTTTGACGTCGACTGGATGGAAACTCACCCTGGGAGGTACAGCCACGGCTCTGGGCGCGACCATCATCGCCGTCGTGATCGTCTGGGTGACAGTCAGTTCGTCCGCTGGATTTACTGTCGTACCTGGCGCCATCCTGGGGCTGGTCGCCATGGCCTTCAGCCAGATCGTCCTCACCCTGACCAATAAACTTCCAGAACAAATGACCATGGTCCTTGGCATGGGAGCGTACGGGATTGCTCTCCTGGCCGTCCTCTTGGTTCTGAGGGTTCTGAGGGACTACACCTCGCTGCACCTGCTCTGGGTTGCTGTCGGACTGGGTGTGGGGATCTTCGGCTACATCATCGGACTCATTTGGACGTACTCCCGGTTGAGGATCCTCGTGTTTACCCCCTCCCAGCCCACTGCTCCCGACAATCACACCACCAGTCCGGACCAGTGAACGAAGCCATCTGCCTGCACGCCTACAGGCTGATTGGCGAGAGGAATTGTCCCTGATAGCCTCACTGCGTCATATATCAGTGAGCGCGATCTGCACTGGCAATTCCGCAGGACGATACACGCCGAGTTCTGAACTTGCGCAGAAGGTTCCCTTTGTGGCTAGGATAGGCAGTGGCGTGGTTCTCGGCGTGGTCACCACAGCCTTTCGACCGCAGTGTTGGGCGGTCACTCCGACGAAAGGAGGGTCGATGGCGTACCCAGGATTCACTCTCCTTGAGGGAGATGTCCCGCAATTTGGTGTCAGCGCTTTCGACTCCCGGCCCTTGTTCCCGTCTCAGGGATGGCAGACCTGCCATGCGGCCACAGCGGACGTACCTGATTGGTGTGCGACGTGGCAGCCCACCTGGACTGACATCTGGATCACCAATCACATCTTCCAGGCTGTCCTCGGTGCCATCATCGTGATCGCCTTCTGGCTGATTGTGACAAACAAGATGCGCGTCGTGCCGTCGAAGGTCCAGTGGGCCGGGGAGTACGTCTACAACATGATCCGCAATGGCGTCGCGCGCGATCTCATCGGCCCGAACTACCACAAGTATGTGCCCTTCTTGGTGGCGATGTTCTCATTCATCATCATCAACAACCTCTTCGGTGAGTTCTTCTTGACCATGTTCCCGACGTTCGCCAAGGTCGGTTTCGCCTGGGGCTTGGCCCTTCTCACGTATATCCTCTATAACGCCGTGGGGATCAAGAAGCATGGGCTCTTGGGCTATCTCAAGCTCATGACCGTCCCCGCCGGGGTGAAATTCCCGATCATCCTCCTCATCGCTCCCTTGGAGTTCTTCTCCAACTTCATCACCCGCCCGATCACGCTGGGCTTGCGACTGTTCGCCAACCTCTTCGCCGGACACCTCCTGGTCATGATCTTCGTCGTCGGAGGAACCTGGTTGGTGACCTATACCAACAACAACCCGCTCTACAACGTCACCGGCGTCGTGTCGCTGCTGTTCAGCTTCGCGATCTTCGCCCTGGAATTGCTGGTGGCTTACCTCCTGGCCTACGTTTTCACCATTCTCACAGCGTCTTACGTGGCTGCCGCCGAGGCAGACTCACACTGATCGAAAGGAAAGACATGACACCGTTAGATGTCGCTGCAAGCCTCAAAGTCGTCGGATATGGCCTTGGTGCCATCGGCCCCGGAATCGGTGTCGGTTTGATTTTCTCCTCAGTCATTCAGGGCACCGCCCGCCAACCTGAGTCACGCGGCATGCTGATGGGCACGGCGTGGATCGGCTTCGCTGTAGTCGAAGCCCTGGCTCTGTTCGGCCTGGCCCTGGCGTTCATTTTCTGATCATCATGTATCCGCTTGAAGGAACAGGGCCTCTCGGTCCCATACTGCCGGATCATCCGTCCGAGTTCGTGGTCGGCATCGTTCTGTTCTTCATCATCTTCTTCGTGATCTGGAAAGTCATCATGCCCAGGTTCGAGAAGTTGTACGACGAACGGACAGACACCATCCGCGGCGGGATCGAGCGAGCCGAGTCTGCCCAGCATGAAGCCGAAGTCGCCTTGTCACAGTACCGGGCGAGATTGGCCAATGCCGAAGAAGAGGCCGCCCAGATCCGCGATGAGGCCAAGAAAGCCGGTGTGGCCATCCAGGCCGACATGCGCGCCCAGGCCCAGGACGAGGCGTCCAGAATCGTCTCAGCCGCACGCGTCCAAATCGATGCGGAACGCTCCGAAGCCCTGGAATCACTGCGCAAGGATGTCGGCTCGATGGCGACCACCTTGGCAGGCAGGATCCTGGGCGAAGCCTTGGACGAAGACACTCGCGTCCGGCGTACCGTCGACTCTTTCATCACCTCCTTGAGTAAGGACGCACCGCAGAAATGAGTCAGACGCCAACGCCAGGATCGACCCACGCTCAGGCCACCCAAGACCTGAACCAGGTTTTTCGCACCCTCCAGGATTATCCTGGTCTCACGCGTGCGTTGATCGACCCCGGCGCTTCGACCCAGGCCAAGCAAAAGCTGGTCGCCACCGTCTTCCCCGGCATGGCCCCCGAGGCCACCGGTAAGCTCGCAGAAGCTTGGAAGACCTCGTGGCAATCCACGAAAGCCCTGGTGGCCTGGGTGGAGACCGCGGCAGTGGAAGCGGCCTGGACCTGGGCGGCACTGTCTGGCACCTTGGTGCAGGCGATCGATGAGGTCTTCACGTTTGGTCGGATGATGATCACCGACCACGAACTGAGGGCAGCCGTCACCGACCGGCGAGTCGATGTCGTGAAGAGACAAGATCTGGTGCATACCATCTTGTCACCGGGCATGACCCCACCTGCCGTGGCCGTCGCTGTTGCTGCTGTGTCCTCCCGGCGGGGGACCATTGACGACGCCGTGCGCGGCTTCATCCAGGTGGGCGCCCGCGTAGCCGACGCTCAGTTGGTCGTTGCGACAGTGGCCAAACCACTGTCGGACCAGCAGCGTGAGAACTTGGGGACGACACTTCAAACCCGTTTGGGGTCCAAGGTCATTCTGGAAGAAATAGTGGACCCCACGGTTCTGGGAGGGGTCCGTCTCGAAATAGGGTCGGAAGTCATCGATTCGACGATGTCCTCCCGCTTGGAAATTGCACGCAGAAGTTTCGCGTGAGAAGGATGAGGAGTATCAATGCCTGAAGCAACCATCAAGGCCGATGAGATTCGTCGTGCGCTGGACAACTACATCCAAGACTTCGCAGTGGCAGGCGCCACGAGTGCAGAGATTGGCTATGTGACCAGTTCCGGGGATGGGATCGCCCGCGTCGAAGGCTTGCCGTCGACGATGGCGAACGAGTTACTGGAGTTCTCCAACGGCGTGCGGGGGATCGCCATCAACTTGGACGAACGCGAGATCGGCGTCGTGGTCCTCGGATCCTCCGAGGGCATCGAAGAAGGCTCAGAGGTACGCCGTACGTCTGAGATCCTCGCTGTGCCCGTGGGGGACGGGTACCTGGGGCGCGTCGTGGATGCCATGGCCAATCCCATCGACGGCCTAGGACCGATCACGGGTCTGGAAGGACACCGCGACCTCGAACTTCAGGCCGCAGGTGTCATGGACCGACAATCGGTCAAGCAGCCTCTCCAGACAGGCATCAAGGCCATTGACGCCATGATCCCCATCGGTCGTGGCCAGCGCCAGCTGATCATCGGAGACCGCAAGACGGGCAAGACCGCCATCGTCGTCGACACGATCATCAACCAGAAGGCCAATTGGGAGTCCGGGGACCCCCAAAAGCAGGTACGTTGCATCTACGTCGCCATCGGCCAGAAGGGCTCGACAGTTGCGGAAGTACGCGGGGCACTGGAGAAGGCCGGCGCCATGGAGTACACCACGATCGTCCACGCTCCGGCCTCTGCGCCCGCCGGCTTCAAATACATCGCTCCGTACGCGGGATCGGCCATCGGTCAGCATTGGATGTACTCCGGCAAGCACGTGCTGATCGTCTTCGACGACCTGACCAAACAGGCGGAAGCCTATCGGGCCATGTCCTTGCTGTTGCGCCGCCCACCGGGACGTGAGGCGTACCCCGGCGACGTGTTCTACTTGCACTCGCGTCTGCTGGAACGTTGTGCCAAGCTGTCCGACGAGATGGGCGGCGGGTCGATGACGGGTCTGCCGATCATCGAGACCAAGGCCAATGACGTGTCCGCGTACATCCCGACCAACGTGATCTCGATCACCGACGGGCAAATCTTCTTGCAGTCCGACCTGTTCAACGCCAACCAGCGTCCCGCCATCAACGTCGGCATCTCGGTGTCCCGTGTCGGCGGCGACGCCCAGGTCAAGGCGATGAAGCAAGTGGCGGGCACCTTGAAGATTTCGCTGGCCCAGTACCGCGACATGGAGGCTTTCGCCATGTTCGCCTCCGATCTGGACGACACCTCGAGACGTCAGCTGGAGCGTGGTGCGCGCCTGACTGAATTGTTGCGCCAGCCGCAGTACTCGCCGTACCCGATCGAAGAACAAATCGTGTCGGTGTGGGCAGGGCTGAACGGCCTGTTGGACATCGTCCCGGTCAACGACATCCTGCGTTTCGAACGAGATTTCTTGGACTACCTGCGCCGGGAAACCACAGTGTTGTCGTCGATTGCCGAGACACTGTTGTTCCCACCCGAGACCCAAGACCAGGTCAGGGCCGCCCTCGACACCTTCGGGCATTCCTTCCGCACGTCGGACGGTAGCCTGTTGATCAGCGACGACCTGTCGGGCAAGCCCATCTCCCGCGAGGAAGACATCGACCAGGAGAAGATCGTCACTGGGGGCAAGAGATAAATGGCCGCCAGCCTCAGAGAACTTCGAGAACGCAACCGGGCCGTCCAGGCGACCCAGAAGATCACCCGTGCCATGGAGTTGATCGCGGCTTCGCGGATCCAGAAGGCT
>WREX01000055.1 GCA_009779115.1 Propionibacteriaceae bacterium | reverse complement strand
TCGGCCCCATCCACATCGGTTTGCTGTCCATAGAAATGGTGGTGGTGTTCTTATTCTTGTTCTTCGCCGGCATGAGCCACCAGGCGCCGGTGACTTTCTCCTTCCACGCTGTCGTCACCGGACAGTTCGCCGCATCCTTCTGGATCGGACTGGTTGTGGTTGGATTGGCGGTGCCGCTGATCTACAATCTTCTGGCCCACCGTACGTCACTGGCAGCCAAGCTGCACGCCCCGGGGTTCGTCCTGGCTGAGAGCTTGTGCGTGCTGGTTGGCGGGTTCATGCTGCGGTATCTGATCGTCTTCGCTGGTTCGGTCGGCCATGTCTTCGTCACCATCCCCGGCTGATCCGGTGCCTGTGGACAGCGACGCGGATGGTTTACAGGCGATTGCCGCTTTGTTGCTCGGGGCTCCTGATGAGGTCGGAGTAGCCGCACTGCGCCAATCCGGTCTGCCGTTCTCCTGTCCTATCGACGCCGACGCCTTGGCCCGCGCCCACACCAAACTGTTGGGTGGGTTACGACCCGGCTTCGGGCCCCTTCCTCCGTTCGAGTCGGTGTGGCTGGGCGAGCGCCGGGTGATGGGCGTGGCGACCCAGTCAGTCGCGGCGGCGTACGAGGCGGCTGGCGCCCAGCTGATGCCTGTCGATGGCCTGCCGGCCGACCACGTGGGCTACGAGGTGGCATTCCTGGCCTTCCTGTTGCGTTGCCGCGATGACGCTGTCGACCATGGCGATCAAGCCGGGGTCGAACGGGCAGACGCCGCCTGGCGTAGTTTTCTGACCGATCATGTGAGCACCTGGGTGCCGCGCTGGTGCCAGGCAGTCCACGATGAGGATCCAGACGGTTTCTACGGAGCCCTCGCATTAATGCTGTACGACTATGTGGTCAGTGCCATCGATGAACTGTCCGGTGAGCAGGCGGTTGCAGACATGAGAAGTTGTTGATCATGGACACCCGGTCAACCATCCCACCGGCGACACCAGACCGGCCGCAGATGACACGCCGCCAGCTTTTCAGCCTGTTCGGCCTGGGCCACGATGACTCTTCGGCCCCCCGCCCGCCAACCCCGCACGTCGCTACCCCTGTTGTCCTGGGCTCGACCCGGCTAACGGTGTCAGAGGCCTGTACGTCATGCAGTGCGTGCGTACAAGCCTGCCCCCAAGGCGCATTGCTCCTGGACGAGGCGACACTCTGGTTCCAGATGGCCGCCTGCACCGGCTGCCGGGCCTGCGTCGACTGCTGCCCACAGCACGCGATCACCCTCAGTCCGGCCGATGACACCCACGAAACAGGGGCTAGCGCCATCGCCGTACACACCGATGACCAGGTGACATGCCGAATCTGTGGCCAACAGGTCGGCTCCCGTCTGCTGCTGGCCAAAGTGGCCGCCCTGCTCGGACAGTCCACCGTCGATGACCTCTGCCCCGACTGCAAGGCATCGGCTGTTCTCACATCCCAAGCGCATCCAAGCCCAGTGATCCCATAGGAGAATACAGTCACTGACCATCCGCATCTGCCCTTGTCACCAGGGGCAACGACCCGTGGGTGACCTGATGTGTCGCGCCGCCGGGATGTTGTCTGAGGCCTCTTCAATTGGGTGGTCAGGTGTGCGATTTGTATGCTGGAAAGTGTGCGAATTGCACCTTGGAATCTGTGCGAATTGCTTGGTAGAGAGATCATTGTGGGCGTTGACGAGTATCTGGCGGGGTTGGTCCCGGCGCAGCGAGCAGTCGTGGAGCAGGTGCGTGCTGTCATCGCGCGGGTGGTTCCCCTCGCGCAGGAGCGGATGAGCTACGCCATGCCATCGTTTTGGCAGGGCGAGACGCTGATCTGGTATGCCGCGACCAAGCGTCACCTCGGGATCTACCCGACGGCCTCCGGCGTCGACAGATTTGCCGACCGACTGACCGGATACGACACATCGAGGGGTACGATCCGCATCCCGTGGGACCAACCCATCCCGTATGACCTGATCGGCGAAATCGCGGCCTTCCGGGCAGGACAGATCGTCGCCGGCCACAGTCAGCGTCAGAGCAAAGGCTGCTGTCCTGAGTGTTCAGCGGCCGTGATGACCGATTGACTCCATGGTTTGGCTGACGTTGGTTGGACGCATGCCGGATGGCAGATCACCTGCCAATGTCACAGACATCTACTAAGCTATCCAGAATGGCCAGGGCACCTGCCGAGCGCCGTACTGACAAGCCTCCGGACAACACGGGGGATTGAGCCGATACTGGACCTGTCCAGGGTCGGAGAATGACTCGTCGGACACCCCGGGGGGATTCAGGAAGGATTGGTCGTTGCATGTCTGAGATCGTGACGGAGGGCGTACAAACCGTGTCGGGAACGGTGAAGCTTGAGATTGACGGCCGGCCGGTTGAGGTACGGGAAGGCACCACGATCCTGGATGCGGCGGCGGCGATCGGGATCGAGATCCCGGTGCTGCGCCAGTCGGAGGGATTGTCGCCCGAGTGGGTGGACCGGATGTCCACGGTCGATGTCGAGGCTGGCCCCAAGGTGGGTCTGGTGTCTGCGTCCACCGAACCCAGCGCTGACGGTATGAGGATTCGTACGCGCTCGTCCCGGGCAGTTCAGGCGCGCCGGTTCGTCGCGGACCTGCTGGTCGACGATCACCCGGCGGACTGTCCTCAGTGCGCCACAGGCGAGATCTGCGACCTCAAACGCTATGCGGCGCAGTACGGCGTCGACGGGCGCCACTTCGGTACGACAGGCCAGCCCAATCCTGAGGCACAAGGTTCCGCCAACCCGCTCTTCACCTATGATCCCTTGGTCTGCGTCACGTGCCTGCGGTGTGTGAGTACCTGCGACCAATGGCACGGCTACGAAGGGACAGCCGTGTCAGGACGGGTTTTCGGTGTCCCAACGCCCCTGCGTCCACGCATGCCGTGGACGGCCTCCATCTGCGAGTCGTGCGGGAACTGTGTCTCCCATTGCCCGACCGGCGCCTTGTGGTCGAAGGGCAGCAAGAAGTACCCAGAGGACGACATTCACATGGTCCGGACGACCTGTCCCCACTGTGGCACCGGCTGCCAACTAGACCTGCTCGTTGCTGACAACAGGATCATTGGTGTCCAGCCCGGCGATGGCCCGTCCAACAAAGGCATGCTGTGTGTCAAAGGCAAGTACGCTTCGTTCAAGTTCATCTACTCTGGCGACCGCCTGACTCACCCGCTGATCAAGCGAAACGGCGTTTTCGACGAGGCGACTTGGGATGAAGCTCTCGACCTGATCGAGGCGAAATTCACCCAGATCAAGGCCGACCACGGGCCTGACGCGATAGCAGGGTTCTCGTGTTCCCGCGCGCCGAATGAGGACAACTACCTCTTCCAGAAGATGATGCGAGCAGCATTCGGTACCAACAATGTCGATAACTCTGCCAGGGTGTGTCACTCCGCATCCGTCCACGGTCTGGCGATGACCCTCGGCTCCGGCGCCATGACGAATCCGATCAGCGACATCACCAACAATGTCAATGCGATCCTGTTGATCGGGTCGAATCCGGAAGAGGCCCACCCGGTGGCAGGCGCACAGATCCGCGACGCCGTCCTGAAGGGCGCCAAGCTGATCGTCGTCGATCCGCGCAAGATCGACCTGAGTCCCCGTGCCGAGATCGAGTTGCAGGTACGTCCGGGAACCAACACCGCGTTCGCGAACGGGATGGCGCACGTGATCATCGAGGAAGGCCTGCAGGACCGGGAATTCATCGAGACCAGAACCGAGGGGTACGAGGAGTTCGCCCAAGTCGTCAAGGATTACACCCCAGAGCGGGTGGCCGAGATCTGCGGGATCGACGCCGACGATCTGCGCCGTGCTGCGCGGATCTACGCCACAGCGAAGAGGGCCCCGATCATCTACTGCCTGGGCGTGACGGAGCATTCCAGCGGCACCGAAGGCGTGATGAGTCTTTCCAATCTAGCAATGTTGGTTGGTAAGTTGGGAAAGCCTGGCTGCGGGGTCAATCCACTGCGGGGCCAGAACAATGTCCAAGGCGCCTGCGACATGGGATGCATGCCCGACAAGTTCCCCGGTTATCAAACGGCGAGCGACGAGGCGGTGGTGCGCAAGTTCGAGCAGGCGTGGGGAGTCTCGCTCAGCCGTACCATCGGACTGACCTCGACGGAAGTCATTCCGGCCGCCCTTGAAGGACGAGTACGCGGCGCGTACATCTTCGGCGAGGACCCGGCATTTACGGACGCAGACATCTCGCGTACCCAAGAAGGTCTGAAGAGCTTGGACTTCTTGGTGGTCCAGGAACTGTTCATGACCGCGACGGCCGAACTCGCCGACGTGGTCTTGCCCGGGGTGAGCTACGCCGAAAAGGAAGGTACGTTCACCAACACAGACCGCAGGGTCCAACGAGTCCGATCGGCAGTCAAACTGGACGGTGACATGCGCTTGGACACCGACATCTTCTGCGATGTGATGACCCGGATGGGATACCCGAGCCACTACGACTCGGCCGCGGACATCATGGACGAGATTGCCTCGGTCACACCGTCGTACGCAGGAATCTCGTTCGAGAGACTGGATGCGGGGGAGCAGCTTCAATGGCCCTGCTGGGACAAGGATCATCCGGGAACACCCATCCTTCACCGGGGGAAGTTCACGCGCGGGCTGGGACTGTTCTATCCGACCGTTCAGAGGGGGCCGCAGGAGCTGCCGGACGAGACCTACCCGTTAACCCTTGTCACCGGCCGTATGCTGTACCACTATAACAACGGTTCGATCACGATGAGAGCCGACGGATTCGACGCCTTTGGCACCAGTTCGTACGTCGAGATGCACCACGACGACGCGCAAGCTCTCGGGGTCAACGACGGAGACCGCGTGAGGGTGGCGTCCCGGCGCGGTGCGATCGAGGCGACAGCGCGAGTCGGCGCCCGGGTACGGGCCCGCGAGGTCTTCATGCCGTTGCACTTCGCCGATGGCAATGTCAATGTACTGACCAATGCAGTCCTCGACGACATCGCCAAGATCCCAGAGTTCAAGGCGTGCGCCGTTTCCGTGCGGAAGGCATGATCGCAGGGGTCGCCGACCCGGCGAGTACGAGCGGTGAGAAGGCGAGCATGCAGGTCACAGGGTCGATCCAGGTGTTGACGGCTCCGCGCGCGGTGCGCCGGTACGAATCCGGCGGCTACACGGATGTCACAGACAATGTGCTGAAAGAATGGACATTGCGAATTCATATTAACTCCGTCCTGTTTGCCGAGTTGATCTGCACACCGGACAATGTCGAAGAGCTTGTCCTGGGCTTCCTGTATTCCGGTGGTGTGATCTCGTCAGGAGAGGATGTGGAGTCGCTGGAACTGTCCCACCGAGATGCGAATGTGACCTTGCGCGCGAACGCGACTGGACGCAGCAAGGCGCGAAGATATGAGGCAGGCAGTGTTGTCGAGCAGGGGGACTTCGTGGGCGTCAGTGCTGGGCTTGATGACATCTGCCCCGACATCGTACTGACTAGGATCTGCTGGGATCCACAGGCCGTCCTGGCGAACGCGACCATGCTGTTGAACCGGTCAAGACTCTTCAAAAAGACTGGCAACGTTCATTCTGTGGCGATCTGCCGGGGGCCTGACTTACTGTATTTCCATGAGGATGTCGGCAGATTCAACGCCTTCGACAAGTGCGTGGGCCATGCGCTGAAGGACGGGGTGGATTTGTCCGACACCTGCGTGTACACCACGGGCAGAATCCCTAGTAGCATCGTCGCGAAGACGATTCGAGCGGGAATCCCCATGATCGTGTCACGGTCGGCTCCAACCCAGGCCGCACTGGCGCTGGCCGACACTTCCGGCCTGACAGTGGTGGGTTTCGCGAGGGGAGATAGGTTCAACCTGTATCTGCCGGCCGAATGACTCCAGACCGAACCAGCCTGAATTCACCGATTGCCGGCTGTCCGGGCCGGGCCTGTCATTGATTGGTCTCGGGCGGTCTGCGCTCGTCCTGCTCGCGTGCTCGCATTCTGTCTGAGACTGCAATGAGGCCCAGTCGTAGCCACCACACTTCAGCCCACTCCTCGATAGCCCGTGATGGGACCTGAGTCCCCTGGGATTCAGGTCCCATCGACATGATATCTCGTGAGTTTTATGTTGATTACAGGTGCTTCCCGCACCCCCTGATCGACCGATCAGCGTGTCAGTTGAGAGAAAGAGACTGCGATGAATGAGACAGCGAAGGGGCTGACAGCCATGGAGGGACTGTCGCAGGCGATGGCTGGCGACAAGTACGGTTCGAGCGTGGACAGCACGTGGGGGTCACAAGTGGTCACCACGTACCCCGATGCCCCGATCAAGAATGAGTGCCGGATTTCTGGAGTGAGTGAGATCGCGCTGGGCGTCGACACGATGTCGGATGATTACGAAGCCTTGTGCACGCTGACCGACCTGATGGACCAGTTGGGCAGCAAGCCCGCCAGGTCTCAGGCATGGCAGGAGACGTTCGAGCAGATCAAGTCGATCAACGACCAGATGCAGCATCGCTGCCAGTCGGCATCGACAGCCCAACGAGTCGCAGGGCCGGTGAGCAGACGTTCGATCAACGGATGGTACGAGTTTGATGACGCCACCGACTGCGCGACCCGTACTGTATCTCCCAGGAGAGCCTGGGAGACCACGACTGCTGTGGCACCGCAATTGTCATCGCTGGGGCAGGGGATGTGACATGGACTGGCAGGACATGACCGCTGTCAAGCGCCCGTCCCGCTGGATTGGCCTGATTGCTATCGGGGCCGTCTTGGTGGGCTGTGCCGTGTTGCTGGTTGCGTCCTATGCGTCAGGCGGTTGGCTGGTCAGTCTCAGTGCTGCCAAAAAGGTGCTGTCCGAGGCTGCTTACACGGCTGTCCCCATGATCGGTGTCCTGCTGGTCGCGTCTGAATCCTTATCGTGGGGCGGATCCAGCCGGATACGTCCGCGTCATTCGAGATCACCTCGTGTGACCAAGACACTGATGACGAAAGCCGCCGTGAAGAAGGTTGTGACGGCGATGCGATCGGGGAGTTCGCATTCAGTCGGTCGCTTGCCTGAGAACGTGTTTTCGCTGGCTGGAGGGGCATTTCTCCTCTTGGTCCTCGTTGGCATCCTCCAGAATATGGGCGCACGAACCACGCAGCCGTCCTGGCTGACAGGTGTGGTGGAGGAATTAGCTCATGTGGCCAATCTGGAAATCACAGCCCTCGGCAGCGCGCTCTTGGGGCTGGGGATCGTCCTCGTGATCGTGACCAGAGTTCCTGCCCGGTGGCGGGGGATGACGGCTTTGTCAGGCATTGCCTTCCTGGGGGTGTCACTGGGTTCGTACGCGCTGAGGTTGGCGAGTACGGCGGGGTCGGTGTGGCCAGGGTGGGCCATGCAACTGTCAAGCAGTTTTGAGATGGTGACGATGCTGACAGGTTGTGTCCTGTTCGCGACCCTCATTGTCGCCCAACCACTGCTGAGGCTGTCCGGCGTGTCACCGTCATCGTTGTGAACGCCCCCGGCAGAAATGCTTCCTTGTTTTCCTATCGTGGTGAGTTCATCCTGGATCGGTGGATCCAGGATTTTCTTGAATCCACCGACGACTTGTGTCGCGAGCGGCCTCAGATCGGGTCAGGGTTCCGATCGGAGGATGCAGAGCAGCAAGGAATCGGTGGATCCAGGAAGAACCACGGCAATCATGTCGCTAGGCCGTGCGTCGCCATTGCGGAGGATGTCCGCTGTGAGGCCCACGAACGGGACATGAGATGGGACCCGAATCGTGAGGGGGATTTGGGTCCCATCAGGAACGTCGTCAGCCAGTTTCAGGTCAATCATGAGTTGCCATCCGTACCCAGATGCGTGAGCGTAGCCTGGTCAGGCTCCCCGTCGAAGAACTCATCGAAGACGCCTTCTTGCGCCTGAGTGAATCGGCTCAGATCGTTCATCGCAGGCCTCGACGGTGGGGAAGAGCTGTCACCACGGGGGTCATGACGTGTCCTGGATTCGGGGTGCACCCCAATCTTGGACCGTGTGGGGCCGATCGACGGCGGGAAGGTGTACGGTCTGTGATCCGCCAGGTGTGGGCAGTGTGGTCATCTAGGGCCATGGGGGTCTCCTCGTGGACGCCGGAGAGCATCTTTGTGTGAGTATAGATTGTCGCGTCCATGTCGAGACGAGACGACAACCATAGGACGTGCCCTCGCTCAAGGTCATGCCGACCACGTCGCTCCCGCGCCACCATCGCGTGATAGGCCGCCGATACTTTGGTGGGTAGTACATCAACCGTACATATCCCCTTGACAGCTCGGCTATATCGGTGTTTTGCCCTGCCGCGCTGAACAACCATAGTGGCTATCTGTGATAAATCACTATTGGGTATGCATTATTGCTGTCATTTCATGTCCAAGTAGCTCTATTCTTTTTCTCAGAATCTATGTACTATGTCGATTCATCGGTCTTGCGCTGTCATCCGCAAAGAGGAGGGTTGATTATGAATCCCATAGCCAGGTTCTGGAAATGGTGTGTTTCCCAGGTTGCCAACAGTAATGCTGCACTACTTGTCTTGATCTTATGTTGGCTACTTGTCGTTTTCGATGGGTACGACCTGACCGTCTTTGGCGCGTCGGCGCCGAAGCTGCCCCACACCTGGGGGCTGAACCCATCCATCACCGGAACTCTGGGAAGCATGGCGTTCATCGGCATGCTGATCGGTGCCATCTTCGCAGGCGGGCTGGCGGACCTGATCGGCCGGCGGAAAACAGTCATTCTCTGCTTGTCGTGGTTCTCGGTCATGACCGCCTTGTGCGCGATCTCACCCAACTTGTATTTCTTCGGCGCGTTCCGTCTCCTGGGTGGTCTGGGTCTGGGTGGCATGATCCCAACAGCCAGCGCCTTGTCTGGCGAGTATTCCGATCAGAAGCGGCGTCCCCTGGTGTCAGTGATCATCATGTCCGGTGTCCCCATCGGCGGGATCGTCGCCACAGCCCTCGGCATCCCGGTCCTCGGCCACGCTTCCGACAACTGGGGATGGCGGTTGATGTTCTTGTTCGCGCTGGTCGGCGTCATCATCGTCCTGCCCCTGGCCGGCGCTCTTCTGCCTGAATCGGCGGTGTGGCTACGGGCCACCGGAAAGACCGATCGTGCCGCAGAATTGGAAACTCGCTACCACGTCGTGCCGGATCCCGACCACGAGCACTCCTCGTCTGGGCCCAAGATCTCCTTCGTCGGCAGATTCGCCCGTCTGCTGTCCAAACCATTCGCCTTGGTGACTATTCTGTTCGTCGTGGCCACCGTGGGAACCTTGTTCGCGTGGTTCGGCCTGGCGACCTGGCTGCCCTCACTGATGAGGTCGAGCGGGATCGCTCTGGGCACTGCCTTGTTCTTCACTCTCGTTTTGTACGTCGGTGCCATGGTCGGCGCCCTGATCATGGGTTTCATCGGTACCAAGATTGGTTCCCTGTGGGCAGGAGCCGTGACCTCGCTCATCGGCGCTGTTGGACTGTTCATTCTCGTGCTGAACCCCCCGAATGCGGACAATCCCCCCAGTATGGTCCTGGTTTATACGGCCCTCGTCATGGCTGGTATCGGAACACATGGCACCCAGTGCCTGCTGATTTCCGCCTGTTCCAACTACTATCCGCACATGTTGCGCGGGACGGCGCTGGGTCTCATGCTCGGTGTGGGCCGAATCGGTGCTGTCCTCGCCCCGATGGTCGGCGGCTTCCTCCAGGCTGGGGCCCCCGATGCGGCCACCGGCGTCACCTACAACTACATCGCCTTCGGACTGGGGGTCGCGGTGGCGTGTATCTTGCTCGTCATCTTGATCCCCGTCGCCAAGAACTCCTTGGCCGCCCGGATGAGCCAGAAGTCCGCCGCAGTGAGCCAGGAGGCCTGAGGGGCCCGAGTTCGTCGCCACCATCCACCAGCATTCTGACCAGTGCAAAGATTGGGATTCTGGTGGATGTGGCGTCCCCGGTTGTGGTGTGAGCGGAGGTTCTCCAGTACATCAGTTGAACGGCTCACACCGAGGTCAGGAATTGACTGGTATCACAATGTCCGACCACAGGCGCCACCATCTGGACCAGATTAATCGGATAACAGATCTACGGCGATTCTCAGATTTCGGGCATCTTGACTCACCAGTACGCGTGACCTCCGCCTACCACCCAAACCATGGTCGTTTGCAATCTCCGCGACCTCGGCGTCAATAGTACGCAAGCCGTACGTATTCCCTTGACGACACAGATATCATAATAGTCAGACATCCAGCCTTCGATAGGTGTGTCCGTTCTTAATAATGAATAGCTGTTGCAAGCAAATGACAAGCCTCATGTGTATCCAAGTGACTCTATATTTTTCGTATAAATTTATGTACGATGTCGAATTATTGGGCATGCGCGTCATCGGCGCAGAGGAGGTTTAATCATGAATCCCATCGCCAGATTCTGGAAATGGTGTGTTTCCCAGGTTGCCAACAGTAATGCTGCACTACTTGTCTTGATCTTGTGCTGGTTGCTCGTCGTCTTCGATGGCTATGACCTGACCGTGTTCGGTGCAGCAGCACCCAAGTTACCCCACACCTGGGGATTGACCCCATCCAGCACCGGAACTTTGGGAAGCATGGCCTTCATCGGCATGCTGATCGGCGCCGTCTTCGCCGGTGCCCTGGCGGACCTGATCGGCCGTCGGAAGACCGTCCTGCTCTGCCTGTCCTGGTTCTCGGTCATGACCGCCTTGTGCGCGATCTCACCCAACATGTATTTCTTCGGTACGTTCCGCCTTCTGGCCGGTCTTGGCCTAGGTGGCATGGTCCCGACGGCCAGCGCCTTGTCCGGGGAGTATTCCGATCAGAAGCGGCGCCCGCTGGTTTCCGTGATCATCATGTCCGGTGTCCCCATCGGCGGGATCGTCGCCACAGCCCTCGGCATCCCGGTCCTCGGAAATGCGTCCGACAATATGGGGTGGCGGTTGATGTTCTTGTTCGCACTGATTGGCATCATCATCATCCTGCCGCTGACCGCGGCGTTCTTACCCGAATCGGCCGTCTGGCTGCGCGCAACCGGCAAGACCGACCATGCCGTGGAATTGGAAACCCGCTACCACGTCGAGCCAGATCAAGAAGAGGAACATGCTGCCTCAGAGCCACAGCACACCTTCTTCCGCAGATTCGCTCGCTTGTTGTCGAAGCCATTCGCCCTGGTCACCGTCTTGTTCGTCGTGGCCACCGTGGGGACCTTATTCGCGTGGTACGGCCTGGCCACCTGGCTTCCTTCCCTGATGCGGTCGAGCGGGATCGCCTTGGGCACGGCCTTGTTCTTCACCCTCGTGCTCTACCTCGGAGCGATGATCGGCGCCTTGATCATGGGATTCATTGGTACGAAGATCGGTTCCCTGTGGGCAGGTGCCGCAGCGTCTCTCTTGGGCGCAATCGGGCTGTTCATCCTGGTGGCCAACCCGCCGAACGCGGACAATCCCCCCAGCGTGGTCCTGGTTTACGCGGCCCTCGTCATGGCCGGCATCGGAACCCATGGCACTCAGTGCTTGTTGATCTCGGCGTGTTCCAACCACTATCCACACCTGTTGCGCGGCTCGGCCTTGGGCCTCATGCTCGGTGTGGGCCGGATCGGCGCCGTCATCGCCCCGCTGATCGGCGGCTTCCTCCAGGCCGGTGCACCCTCGCAGTCCGCCGGTGTCACGTACAACTACATCGCCTTCGGCATCGGAGTCGCGCTGGCGTGTATCTTGCTCGTCGTCCTGGTCCCCGTCGCCAAGAAGTCCCTCGCCACCTTGGCGAGTCAGAAAGCCTGAGGCACGCTCCGGTGTCGCCGCGCGATCGTTTCGATAACGGGGGTTCTCTTACTTCTGGGACCCACGTCCAGGCTCACGCGCCGCCAACCTCGGCAAATTCTGGCATCGGTTGGGGGCTGGCCGCTGTCAGGGCATAATCAGTCTCGATGGCAGACGCAGTACGGCGCAGGCTCGACAGGATTGTGGCCAGGCGTGCTTGTTCGAAACGCACGCTCGGCAGCGAGACCGACAACCCAGCCACTGCGACATGATCGGTGTCCCGGATCGGCACACCGACCGCGATGACACCGCGTTCGGACAACTCGGAATTGATGGCATAGCCGTAGTGGCGGATCCGTGCCAATTCGGTCGCCAGGGCCTTCAGGTCAGGGCCCCGGGCGCTGGAGTCGCCTTGTCGCCCCGATGCGTACGCGGAAGCAAGCTCCTCGGACGATAATTCGGCCAAGAGCAGAAGACCACCAGTGGTCTGGTGGGCAGGGAAGACCATACCCTCGCGGGATCCGACCCGGAGGATCTGGTCAGATTCGACACTGCATATGAAACGAGCCGCCACACCGGTTCGGATCGTCAGGTTGGCGGATTCGTGAAGATGGTCCACCAACCATCGCAGGTGTGGCGCCGAACTGGCGCGAAGGCGAGTTGCCTGGGACATGCATTGGGCGGCCAATTCTAAGATGGGCCCCACACGGTAGGCGCGATGGCTATCCTGGACCGCAAAGTCCCGATAGACGAGGGTTTGCAAGAGGCGGTGGGCTGTCGAGGGGGCAACAGCCAGTCGTCGGGCCGCATCGGTGACGGTGAGATGTTCCTCCAGTTGGAGTATCGCAGCGATGCGCAAAGCGTGGTCCACACTTGTGATCACGTAGGGTGGCGGTTTCTTTAAAATTTTTTCCATCTTCACAAGGCCTATTCTGCAAAAAAGAATTTGCTTTCCTGCCACTCGGGATTTACCCTAGACTACACGCATGAGTCCAAAATCAATCAACACTATGTCTGAACCACCTGTGGATTCCCCTGAACTCCAAGAGCTCTACCGGGGATTTGAGCAGGAACTACTCATTCCCCTGTGGAATGAGATCGATGACCTTATGCCTTTCGAACCGACGCCGACAGGTCGTACCCAGCCTCATCTGTGGAAATGGGACACCCTCTTGCGCCTGGCCGGCAAGGCTGGCGAACTCGTACCTGTTGGCCGTGGCGGTGAACGTCGCGCCATCGCGTTGGCAAATCCTGGACTGGGCGGACACCCCTTCGCCACACCCAGCCTGTGGGCTGCCATTCAGTACCTGATGCCCGGCGAGGACGCTCCCGAGCACCGTCACACCCAGCACGCCTTCCGCTTCATCGTGGAGGGTTCTGGTGTCTGGACGATCGTTGGTGACGACCCGATCCCGATGAACCGCGGAGACTTCCTTCCGCAGGCTGGTTGGAACTGGCACGCCCACAACAACCATTCTGACAAGCCGATGGCATGGATCGAC
>WREX01000054.1 GCA_009779115.1 Propionibacteriaceae bacterium | reverse complement strand
TAAATCTCGCCACCTGATGGCCCCAATGGCGTATGCGACTCGTTGTCAACGAATCACGGCAACGGCCTTGTGCGGGATTCACACCCGCTTCCATGACCGGTTCATCCCGATCCTAGCATCGCTAGGAGCGTGCTGGAATACGCTGTTCCGAGCGAGGACGTGCTGGGCGGGTGAAGATTCGGACTCCGCATCTTGTACACGTACTGGACGTACGTCGCAAGATGTGGGGTTCGAAGATTTGCCCGTCCGGTGCGCCGCAGCCGGGACATGGTATTTCAGCACGCTCCTAAACACCGCCCAGCGGAAACTGACAGTCATCTCTGGTGAAACTGCCGAAGTCGCTCGTTCCACCTGGGCGAGTAAGGTACCACCATGAACTCGACGACAGTCTCTGGCAGGCGCATCCTCACTTATGTCATCTTGGGATTGGTGGCGGGGGCCCTGTCCGGCATGTTCGGAGTGGGTGGGGGTATTATCATTGTTCCATTGCTGGTGATGCTGGCCCACTTCGCGCAGCGGCGCGCGCAAGCAACCTCTTTGTCGGCTATCGTCATCATCGCGTGCGCCGGGGCTATTCCGTACGTGGCGCGCACAGGCATGAACTGGCCAGTGGTGGCGATCATCGCGGCCGGTGGTATCACGGGTTCGTTCATCGGCTCATCTTTGGTGCAGCGGATTCACGAAGGCATCCTAAAAGTGATCTTTGCACTTGTTGCCTTGACGGCCGCGATCCAACTCATCCTGCCCCGGATGTCTGGCACCAGCGATCATTTCGGTGCGCTCACCCTGCTCAGCGTCGGTGAATATGTGCTCGCTGGACTGGCGATGGGTCTGTTGTCGCCACTGGTCGGTGTCGGTGGAGGCGTTGTGCTCGTACCCCTGTTGATCTTTCTGGTCGGCCTGCAGCAACACGTGGCACAAGGCATTTCGCTCGTGGTGTTGGTTCCCGTGTCTTTGATGGGATCAGTACGGGGTGCACGAGTGGGCAATGTTGATTGGTTGGCAGCGGCCTGCCTGGGTGTGGGTGGCGTTGTGGCTTCACCGCTGGCCGCTCAACTGGCCTTGGGGATACCGTCGCCCGTGCTCAGTGCCCTGTTTGCGATCTTGCTCCTTGTCTCCGCCATCCAGATCGGTGTGGCGGGGATCACTGCGCTGCGGAAGCGTCGTCACCCAGTCGACCAGGAAGGAACGGAACATCAAGGCGCATGAGGGCTCAGGAAGTCTTGTCTCGGGGTGTCGTCATGGAACCTACGCACACGTAGATTACGCTACCGTAAGTAATAACGCATGCCCGTGAGGTCACTCGCGGTTGGAACTGCGAGGAGTCGGGGCACTCAATCAAAGAAAGGCAGATGATGGTTGACATGGGTGGATCGCAGCCAGTGGGAACCGCGGGGGCGGTTGACTTGCCTGAGACTGCCTTGCAGTTTCTGTCCCCTGATGGCCAGGTGCGCTCGGCAGGGCCGTACTCGCCATATGTGGAGTCCCTCACAACGGACGACCTGCGCTCTTTGTACCGTGACATGGTGTTGACAAGGAAATTCGATGCAGAGGCGACTGCGCTCCAGCGTCAAGGTGAACTGGGACTGTGGGTGCCCAGCATCGGCCAGGAGGCCGCCCAAGTCGGTTCGGCCCATGGGCTCAAACCCCAAGACTTCGCTTTTCCGGGTTACCGCGACCACGGCGTACTGGCGTCGCGTGGTGTCGACCTGGTGCAGACCTTCGCGCACACCCGCGGTGTCGACCATGGTGGGTGGGACCCGCGCGAGCACAACTGTCATCTCTACACCCTTGTTGTCGGAGCGCAGACCCTGCATGCCACCGGGTACGCGATCGGGATCGTCAAGGACCATGCATGTGCCACCGGAGACCCCACCAAAGACGAGGCTGTCATCGTCTATTTTGGAGACGGTGCGACCTCCGAGGGGGACCTCAACGAGGCCTTGGTCTTTGCCGGGGTCAACCAGGCGCCATTGGTGTTCTTCTGCCAGAACAACCAGTACGCGATCTCGGAACCGACTTCCCGCCAAAGCAGGGTTCCGCTGTTCCACCGTGGGGCCGGTTTCGGAATTCCAGGAGTCCAGGTCGATGGCAATGACGTTCTTGCTTGTTATGCGGTGACGGCCGCCGCCCTGGACGCGGCTCGTGCCGGTATGGGGCCGACGTTCATCGAGGCCTTCACCTACCGCCTGGGTGCGCACACGACTTCTGACGACCCGACACGATACCGCGACTCACACGACGCCGAGTCCTGGAAGGCGTTGGACCCGATTGCCCGTTTACGGCTCTATCTGACCTTGTCAGATCATGCCGACCAGAATTTTTTCGATGAGGTGGACGTTGAGGGCGCCGCGCTGGCTGCCCGTGCCCGTGAGGCCGTCCGCAAACTGGAAGCTCCGCCGCTGGATTCTTTCTTCGATCTGGCCTACAACGAACCACATCCATTGGTGGCTGAGGAACACGCGGAGTGGACCGCATTCGAAACGGCCCGACTTGAGTTGATGGGAGCTGGGAGATGACGGTGACGATTCCCGACACGGCAGCGGACATGGACACTGCCCAATCCGGGCAGACCGAGGTCGCACGGCTGAGTTTGGCCAAGGCGATCAATGCCGGACTGCGCGAGGCGATGACCCGGCATCCCAAGGCCGTGATCATGGGCGAGGACGTGGGCCAACTCGGCGGCGTCTTCCGCGTGACCGATGGTCTGCTGGACAGCTTCGGTCCGGAACGGGTCATCGACACCCCCCTGGCTGAGGCCGGCATCGTGGGGACCGCTATCGGTTTGGCGATGCGCGGCTACTTGCCCATCTGCGAGATTCAGTTCGACGGGTTCGTGTACCCGGCGTTGGACCAGATCGTCTCCCAACTGGCGAAACTCCATTCCCGATCCGGCGGTCGCCTGACGTTGCCCGTTGTCATCCGGGTTCCGTACGGCGGTGGTATCGGCGCCGTCGAACACCATTCGGAATCCCCGGAGGCCTTGTTCGCCCACACACCCGGGCTGCGTGTTGTCACACCGAGTACCCCCCAAGATGGCTACTGGATGATCCAGCAGGCGGTCGAAGCCACCGATCCCATCCTGTTCCTGGAACCGAAGGCCCGGTATTGGGACAGCGCCGATGTTCGACTGGGCGATCGTGACGCCGCGCTCCCGCTGGGCAAGGCGGCGGTGGTCGCACCGGGGCGGGACATTACGCTGGTCGCCTACGGCCCCTCGGTGCGTGTGGGCTTGGAAGCAGCCGAACTAGCCCGGGGAGAAGGGGTTTCAGTCGAGGTCATCGACCTTCGCTCCGTCTCGCCCATCGACTTCGACGCGATTGAGGAATCCGTACGCCGTACGGGGCGCCTGGTTGTCGTTCACGAGGCGCCAGTCTTTTTCGGTGCCGGCGCCGAGATCGCAGCCCGCATCTCGCAACGCTGCTTCTACAACCTGGAGGCTCCGGTGTTACGGGTGGGCGGCTTCCACATGCCCTATCCACCCGCACGTCGTGAAGCGGATTACCTGCCAGATGTGGATCGCGTGATCGGCGCGCTCGCCCAAGCCCTCTCGTACTAATGCGGGACCGACCAAGAAATGAGGAACTGTGCCTAATCTGAGGACATTCGCCTTGCCGGACGCGGGAGAGGGGCTGACCGACGCTGAGATCGTGAGGTGGTTGGTCGCCGTTGGTGACGAGGTTCAGATCAACCAACCAGTTGTCGAGATCGAAACGGCCAAGTCACTGGTCGAATTGCCGTGCCCGTACGACGGGGTGGTCCATGACCTGTGCGCATCTGAAGGTGACGTGATACCAGTGGGGGCGCCGATCCTGGTGGTCGACTCGCAGGAGGAGGTCTGTGTGGCTGAGCCTCAAGCTGATGGGAGCCAGGCACCTCGACCACTGGTTGGATACGGGCCGAGTGTGTTGCGTCATTCCACCTCGGTCAGCGCGGCCTCCGGGTTGGCCAACGCTTCACAACTACGCGTGCCACAGCCCATTTTGGCCAAGCCGCCAGTACGCCAATTCGCCAAGGATTTAGGCATCGACTTGGCGACCGTACGCGCGACGGGCCCCGGTGGCATCGTCACCCGCGAGGATGTGACCGCCGCCCAGGAATCCCAAGCCCCACGCCAGTTGGCGACGTACCCCTCCGATGACCAACCTTGGCTCGACGGGGGAACGGTGTCTTCCGACGGGCGCCACACCCGAGTACCGATCCGGTCAGTGCGCCGCCGTACTGCCGAGGCCATGGTGACAAGCGCATTCACTGCGCCCCACGTCAGTGTCTTCCACACGATCGACGTAACGGCCATGATGGCGTTGGTTGATGACTTGCGTCAAGACAAGGAGTTCGCCGATGTGCGCGTGACACCTCTCCTGGTTGTTGCCAAAGCACTATTGCTGGCTGTGCAGCGTCACCCGGAGATCAACGCGACCTGGGACGACGAGGCCCAGGAGATCGTCTACAAGCATTACGTCAACCTCGGCATCGCGGTGGCGACCGATCGCGGCCTGGTCGTGCCGAACATCAAGGACGCCCACCGGATGAAGCTCCATGAGTTGGCCGTGTCGCTGGGCGACCTCACCCGTACTGCCCGTCAAGGCAAGACCCGACCAGATCAGGTCAGTGATGGCACCATCACCATCACCAATGTGGGCGCCTTTGCGATCGACACCGGCACGCCTATCCTCAACCCCGGTGAGGCGGCCATCCTCGCTTTCGGCTCCATCCGCAAGCAGCCCTGGGTCCACAAAAACAAGGTACGTCCCCGCTGGGTCACCCAGTTGGCCCTCTCCTTCGACCACCGCCTCGTAGACGGGGGATTGGGCTCAACCGTCTTGTCAGATGTGACCCGAGTGATGGCTAACCCAGCCCAAGCCCTGGTGTGGGGCTGAGATCGCTGAAGGGGTTGACGATCCGAACACCCCGGATCAGCGCCCCGTCGGCGAGGTCCTCTGTCCGCAGGGTTGTGCATCCTGCCCAGACCGCTGCTTCGATGATCAGCGCGTGCCAGTACGACACCTGATGCTGGATCGAGGTGTCGATCGCTGAAGCAATCAATGTCGGTGTGGTCGCCACCACAGGCAGTGTGGACAATTCGGCAATTGCTTGTTTGGCAGTCTCGACGGGCACTGGTGTTTTCAATTTCCGAGTCAGTGTGACGTACAACTCACTCAACACCTGAGCACTGATGACGAAGTCGGCATCGGAAATGAGTCGTTGTGCGATGTCTCGTTTCTGTAGCGTGTCGTGGTCGAAGACGTAAGCCAGCACATTCGTGTCAATGAAGACGTCAGCGCTCATGAAGATCGTCCCGAGTCCACGTCCTGTCGGACAAGCCACCACCGGAAGCCACGGCATGCGCCAGGTCCACCAGTCGCGACATGGCCTGAGCCCGCTTGTCCTCCTCAGAACCGTCAGCGTACGAGGCCAGGAACTCGCGCACTTGGGCATTCACAGAGGTATCCTCCATGACTGCTCGCACCCGGGCACGACGAAGGATCGTCTCGTCAATCGTAAGAGTGAGATTAGCCATGTGAACCAGTGTGACACGGATTATGTGCCTAAGAAGTGGGACAGTCCACATGAGCCCGAATCCGATTGCTGGCGTAGACACTAGGGGGCCGAAGGGTCAGTGGGTGGCGTGAGGGCAGACCGGACGTCAAACAGTCAGATCGGTCGTGATGTCACCGAGGTTCTAGCGGGTGGTAGGCAAGTTTGTCGGCTAGACCTGAGGTGATGAGTCGGAAGGCTGCGGAGTCTGGTTTTCTCCGAGCCTGGTCGGTGACGCAGGCTGTGAACTGGGCAGCTAGGTCAAGACGCGGCCTGGCGTCGACGACTTCGCGCAAGAATTCATGGGGCAACTCGTCGGCATGGGCGCCTGTGATGTCCAGGGCAGTCGCCTTCTCCAGCAGGTAGCCTTCAGCGTCCAAGTCTGGATCGACAGCTACCCAGTTGTGTCGTATGACCACATCAAGCACCCGCTGACGGCGTGCAGGTACCCATTGTGCGCCGGCAGTCAATGCGACGGCAACGTGCCCGCCCGCTTCCTCGTACGATAATTTGACGTTGTCGTACGCCGAAGTGATACCGATGTCGTGCAGCATGGCAGCGACGTAGAGGAGTTCATGGTCGATGTCTCCTCGCCCTTCAAGAGCCGCGAATGCTTCTGCCCACAGCCACGACCTGATGACGTGGTTGAGCAAGGCCGGGCAGTGGTAGGTGGAAGCGATCTCGAAAGCCCCACGCGCTGCCGGAGTGAGTGGCGGGGTGAGACCTTTCATTTTCATATCCCGTACTCTAGCCGGTGAGTTAATACCACTTCGAGAGTCATTTCGGTACGGTTACCAACCTGAATTAAATATCTATTGTTAGCCTGGTGAAGCTGAGACGAGGCTTGTCTCGAGATGATGCACCCACTGCGATCTGCAATGCTGGTCTGCTGGCCTCGAGTGCAGTTGTCAACACTCTGGTGTCACTGTGGCGGTCCTTGAGTCCCAGCAGGTCGGGGGTCTGGATACTTAGTGTCAAACGGCAATAGGAGTGTCGAGGAGACCCTAAGCGAGTATAGTCCAACATTACCCCAGCCCCTCTCGTCCCGCCCCTGAATGCGAAACCCATCAAACTTGTCAACCGCAAGGCGGCGAAGCCCGGCATTGCAGTGCTGTCATTGTGCCATGCCTTATTATTGGGCCATGGACTTGGGCTACCTGAACATCCTCTCCATCAGAATAGGGCGGAGTAACAAATCCATTCCCTCTTCAGACTCGTGAAGGTCTTCAACTGAGCCAAGATAGTCAACAAATTGAGGGATTTCTTTAATGAATGGGCTATTTAGGTTTGCTCTGTCGATCCAGTCTTTCCACAACTTCCATTGGCGTCCAGGCTCATTCGCAGTCGACCATGAGTCTTGAGCAGAATGGTGAGACATTTCTGACTCGATTAGATCTTTGGAGAGACTGGGATCAATTTTCAGCAGTGTGACAAGGCGACCTTCTGGACTTGATGGATAGAATCCGGGAGAATCGCCGTCTCTGACTGTGACTTGGTTCAGGGTCTCGCTGTAGCTGTCCCGTGATCCGACACTAATAAATGAGACTTCGGCAGGCGTGATCGTCGTTCAATCAGAGGTAATAGCCCTACCCCAGATCATTACTGTCGTGTAGGCGGTGCCGTCTTGATGCTCGTCCGGAGTGAACACGTCACCGATTGCCATTATTGGAACTGGGCATACATGGACCTGAGTTAGAGTCGCATGAAGAAGGTTGCCGACCTTCAATGATGCTGTTAGGGGATGGATGACCTGTCACGCGTTGTTGCAGCGCCGAATTAATGCATGCATGGTCGGTTGGGTACTCTCACTCACGGTTGTCTCGCGCGAGAAGGACCCACTTAGTTCAGTATTGGCAAGAAATGGTAGTTTGGCTCCGCCGCCAATCTCTACCGTGTTGCTTGCTGAGGCAGGTGGTAGCAAATTGTTGGCGGCGTGAACCGAATAGTATAGAGCCATATTCAAATTCTATGTCGATATTGTCTCCAAACGTTGTCAAATGCTGTCTAAGGCCTCGTGTCTTGGCTGTATATGTGGTTCGCAACGAGCATCAGTACTTCGTCAACTTGGATCGTAAGGTGTGCATACTGGCCTTCGGCGTCATGGTCACCAACACACGACAGGTGCGTATGGGCACCTGGCAGTGGCCTGATGCTGAGTTCCCAGCAGCGATACGAGGGCTAGTTGTTTCTTCATAATCTGAGACTAGCAAGACAAAGGTTCACTTGTTCGTCATCTTCGTTTCCTGAACCTTACCGACAGATTGACACCACCCGGAGAAGCAGTTCGCCGTGACCATACCCAGAGTCAAACATTTGATGAGAGCCTTCCTATCAATATCTTGGGTCAACTCGATTTGAGAATGTCACAGCGCCAGTCTCGCAGCTGTATCGACAAGCGTTTGGGCTCGACGAACCAGGATGGCAGCCTTCGATGGCTCGATCATGAAAACACCGTATTCGACGCCTGACTTTGCGCCGATCAGGTCTCGTAACGCCCGCTCGCATTTCGCGGCTTCAGGCCTACTCGCCAAAGCGGCTCGCAGTTCCCTGACAGCCTGCTGGTGGTCGCCACTCTTTATTGTGGTACCCGTGAGCGCGATGACGATTGCATCCTTGGAATTGATGCCTGCGTGGATAGCATTCCCCGCTGCGGCAGTCATTCGTTCCTGCTCCAGGCTGTCTTCCGCGACCGCCAAGTACTCTTTCGCTTTGTGTAAGAAAGCCCGCACCTGAGACTGCCGTCCATCCTCTGCCATCATCTCGCCTTCCGCAGTTTCGGCATCTCACCCACCAAAGGAACTCCATCACGCACAATGTCATCCACCACCGGTTCAATCCCCACTTTCGCGAGAAAATCATCCACAGTGAACACTAATACGTCGCAGGCATTTCCGATCCTTTCCCAGACTGCATCCTGAAGCGCCAACGCCCCATTCCAGCCCTCCGGAGCCAGCACCGCCAAGTCCACATCACTGGCCGGACCGGCTTCACCCCGTGCGAGCGACCCGAATAGGATGACTGCTTGCGCCCCTTGGTTCGCCTCTTGGACAACCCTGCTCAGCACTTCCAGCGGACGAGCAAATTCCCTCAGCGGCGGCACAAACGCATGTTGGCCATTCAACTGGTGCACCGTCGAGCGGCCGTACGTCTCAGCCACCACTAGGCCGATCGCAACCAGTTCTTTCAACGCCGACTGCACAGCCCACAGACTGTGTTTCGCACCAACCATTGAAGCGACATGCCGACCGGTCATTGGCTTCCCCGTTCGCAACAGCACATCTAGGACGGCACCCTTTGCCCCCGGTATCAGGCCACTGAATGGCACATCAAAAAGCACATTGTCCAGCCTACCGGACATATAACTGATTATCCAGTCATATGAATGAAATTACAGTCATATGACTGGATAAAGCCATTTGTGATGACGCGATGAGACATGAACGGCTAGCAATATCTGGGGGAGATCAGAGCAATGGATTCAGCTAAGACTGGTGTGATCTGCCTCGTAACTACTACGAACCTGGGATGTCATCGGGAAGCAACGTGAAGAATTTTGGCCCGTTCAGTGGCTCAATCTGGCGATAGTCCTGATCCAAAGTGGCGATGATCGTGGTTTCTTGCTTTGCTGCGACGACGGTGTTCATGGCGTCTGCCAAGTCAAGTGAGCCGGGTTTGGGTCGCTTTCGGACGAGCTGTCCACCATATCTCGCGACAAGATCCCGGGCCACCCGATAATCATCGGGCTGGGGATTGACCAGCTCATAGAACCCATCAGTCACGTCGGTGAGGAAGTCCAGCGCTGCTTCGTTGTGCCCGACGGCGCTGAGCAGGTAGAAGACTTCGGCTGTCACATGGGGTGTGATGAATGCGTGCGTAGCCTGATCCAGGAGTGCGTTGCATTCGTCATGCCGCGGTTCACTGCGAATGATAGCAGCGACAATGACTGACGTGTCTGCGACCAGCCTCACTGGCCGAATCCACTCATCAACTCATCGATCCGGTCCAGTACGGTGGCCCCTGTGGCAGTAGCCTTCATCCGAGGGCGTACCCGAAGGTGTTGGGCTACAACCTGTTCGATGCCGTCGCGGACCAGGTCGGCTTGTGACCGTCCTGTGAGAGCGCTCGCTCGTACCAGGTCGGCCTTGAGGTCCCCATCCAGATACACGGTTGTCTTCACCATGCCACCTATTCTACCTTATATATGGGTGGTAAGCATGGTCATATGAATGAAATAACAGTCATATCCGGATTAGCAGTCCAGTCTGCCCTCACATTGTGGCTGGGACCAGTGCCCCCATCTGATACCCCCGGAGTGGATCGCGTCTGCCATGAAAGTCGGGGAGGTACGTGCGCTCGTACTGAAGTTCGACGACCAGCCCTGGTCAATGCCCTTCTCAGGATCTAGTCATCTAGATATCAACCAAGATAGCCAGTGTAGGCTGTGTACTCCCACAATAAATTGGACTTGCTCACCAGAGAGAGTCACAGATGAGGGGGGTACCAATGTCGAGGGTCTACAACGCCGTAATGATCGTTGGGATTGTTGTCGCGCTGAGTGCTTGTACGGCACCTGTGTCACCTGAACCAGGGAAACCCCAGGTTGAGGCTTCTTGGACCCAACTCACGTTGGACGAGTCCCTCTTGCCGACGAACCCGGTCCAGAACATCAACAATCGTCTTGATGCTCATGACGGGCTGCCGGCGATCTTTGTTGGGTCGGTGATGGACAATGCCAAGAGCCAGGCTGTGATCTGGCATCCCAGTGCGAAGGGACTGGGTAAACCGGTGCCACTCGACCTTGGGACGACACCAGGAAGTGCCTATGCGGTCGCGTCCGATGGCTCGCGAACGCTGGTATCCGGGTCCATCTGGCCATCTGGGGTCAGGACTTCCTTCGTGTTCCAGTCTGATGATCGGAGCAGGTGGACCCGGAGGGACTACCCTCAGGCCGCTGATGACAGGGGCTTGCTGCCAGAAGCAATCGCCTTGGTCCCTAGTTCGCTCAGTGCCGGGGTGGATGAGGCCCACATCATCGGCGTGGTGAACCTGGACACCGGCACCATCGTGAACGTGGCGTCACCCGCAGAAGGCAAGCCATCCTTCATCGTCGCACTCAATGCCATTGGCTCCACTGCGGTATTGCTGGTCAACGTCATCACCTCCGAAGGCGGCAGCCTGATCGTCAGCTACACGTCCACAGATAGCGGGGCCACTTGGTCTCAGGCCGGGGCGCTAGGTGGAGTCCGACCTGGGGTGGCGGATGTCGTACAGGTTGCTGGCGGACTGCTCGCGGTCGGCGGTACATCGAAGAATAATCATGATGTTCCGGCAGCGTGGTCCTCCACAGACGGACAGCACTGGATCACGGAGCCGATGCCCACGCAGGCCTTCCCCGATAACGATGGCTGGGATTCTTGGCTCTCTTCACCGACCGTCAGCGGCGATACGGCGTATGTCTCGGCGACCAGCACACTGGATCTGACCTCAAAGGTTCTTTCGCGTACGCCAGACGGACACTGGCATCTCTACTCCGGCCTGGATAAGTGGCTTGCCCCCGGGGTTCCTGCCCAGATCGTCAATCTCGGTGATAACTTCCTGACAGTACGCCAGTGGAACGGCAACGGCCAAGTTGGGTTGATCCAGCCGGACGGGCAATTCAAAATGATCACCAACCTACCCAATAGCGCATCCGAAAGCGGCAGTTGGACTGCTGCCGGAATGCTGGATGAGACCCCATACCTTTTCACTTTGAAATCGGTGGTTGAAACCGATACCAGCTGGTTGCAGACCTCTATGGTCACGCCGTATCGAGTCGACCAAGACGCCGTTGTCAAGACCGACTGGTTCCCGCCGGATGCTTCTGTCATGACTAGTATCTATTTTGCGGCGGCTCCATCCGGCGACACGGTCATGCTTGGCAATATGCTCACCAATTCAAGCGATCCGGCTAACGGCAACGATGTGGTTGGCTGGGCGTTCTCGGCAGGCGAGGCCCAGGCGGCCACTGGTTTGGCTGGCCCGAGGACCGAGTACGTCCATGATGTCGTCAGTACGCAGACTGGTTGGGTTGCCGTAGGCGACGATCAGGCCACCTTCGCTTCGCCGTCTCATGCATATGGTGCCGTCTGGACATCTCAGGACGGCCTGACCTGGCAGCGTTCGGTGGGGGACTTCGATGTTGACAAGAATGCGGACTCCTCGCTGGATGGTGCCTGCGCCCTGCCGGGCGGTGATTTGTTCGTCGTCGGTTCGGTCCAAAACAACAGTACCGGAAGCGACCCTCTCGCCTTCCGGCTCAGCAGCGGGACCTGGCAGCGCGTTGACCCGACCGGGCTTGGAGCCGACGTGACCGACCTTTCGTCATGCGTAAATGTCGGCAGTGCCGTTGTTGTCCAAGGGTCACAAGGAGGCAACGATCACGCCTGGACCACCACCGACGGGAAGACCTTCACCCCCATCACCATCGGCGCCGATCACGATCAAGTTGGCACAATCCGAGAAGTCAGCGGTGGTTTCGTCGCATCTGGCGCCGTGAGGACAGGTCACCAGAACAGGGCTGTGGTCTGGCTGTCCACCGACGGCTTGACCTGGAAGAACGTCGCCTTGCCAGTCGAAGACGTGTCCTTGTCCACCGATGTCGTACCATGGGGCGACCGTCTACTTGTGCCCTACATCTCCTCGTCTGTTCAAGGCGCTGCCGTACTGAACAATCTAACCAAGCTGCTCCAAGACTGACCTCGTCGACGGATGTACGAGAACAAAGCCCCTGCAATTCACAATGGTCACTGTTCTGCCTCCCTCGACACACCATTCGTCACCAACTCGTGAGGCGACCAGGCACTGATGATGGTCCAATGGGGGTCAGTTATGCAAAGTTGTGTATCAGTACGTTATGACTCGATTGGCGCGACGCTCCAATTTACTTTGTTCAGGCAATCCTTGGATGACGTCTGCGCCTGGAGACCAAGGTCCGTTAACCTGCATGAATGTCTCCCGTCAGGTCGACCATGGGGCGGCTCTTGACAGTACGAATGAAACTCGTGGCGCCGCTCTCCCAATCCTCTCGGCGCACACGGGTCATGTTGACCTCTCGTCCTACCCGCTCGGAGGCGCGCTTTCCTGCGTCCCACAAGTCATCCTCATCGGTCGTACCCACCACTAAAACATCCACATCTGCTGGGAACTCTCCCGGATTGCCAAGGTAGCGGTCGGCCCACGAGCCGAAAAGAAAGGCTTCCTCGATCCCCGGCAGCCCACCAAGCTCTTCTGCGACGACGAAGGCTGGGCCGTACGCGATTGCCAGCGCGTCCGTGAGTGGCCGTACGATCGGATTCGTTGGATTCGGGCTAACGAGCCTGGACCGGCCTTGCCAGCTTTCGCTAAGCAATCCAGCAGCGGCCAAGTTGTCCACCTCGCGTTGAACCACAAGGCGATCCACGCGAGTACGCCGGGCGATCTCACTGATGCTGTCTGCGTTCTGAGGATGCAAGAAAATCCAAGCCTGGATCATTCCCTGGGCTTTGGTCCGAGGCATCGGGAGCAACCTGGACGGTCCCTTATCAGTCATAACATGAATAATATCGTTCAAGATGCGTACAATACAAGAATGCTGGGACAGAAACTAAACAAGGTGATGTCACACCGGGAGCAACCTCTCAGGCAGACAGTGTAATACTTTGTCAATAGGTGATTGAATAAGTGGAGATGGGGGGAGTCGAACCCCCGTCCTCGAAAGGCGGTCTAGACATTCTCCGGGCGCAGCTTCTCTTGTTGTTTTGCTTGGCTCTCATGCTCTCGGAAGCACGTCATGAACGAGTCCAG
>WREX01000053.1 GCA_009779115.1 Propionibacteriaceae bacterium | reverse complement strand
GCGATCGGTCATGTCGTAGCTGTGGGATAGTCTCATTCCTGGAGTGACGATGACTGATCTGAAGAGGGGGGACGACCCCCAAGGCCGGTTCACCAACCCGCCTTTGCCGCTAGCGGAGGGCAACAACGCCCCCCGCACGACTGACGCGCAGCTGAAGAGCGGACGGGCGCCGGTGACCATTTTGGGGGCCCAGATGGTCCGTGGTGAAGGCCCTTTGTTCCCGGTGTCCCAAGGACCCAGTCCATCGGCGATCCTGGCGGAAGCTACGGCGCCCGTTGCCGGGCGAGGTGGTCGGTCGTCATCCCGGAAGCCAGCAGCCAGCCAGAGCGCCAAGGCAGCGGTGAGTACCGATTGGAAGACAGAAGCTTTCGCGACCATGGCGATCAGACTGGACAAGGTTCTGGGCGGGCCCACAGCCAAGGCCTTCCTGGCCCTGAACTGCGAGACGGTCGGCGATCTGTTGCATCTTCTTCCGCGCCACTTGATGTCGGGCACAGATGTCACCAACATCGCGGATCTGATCGGGGAGAACCGGGGCAGTGAAGAATATGTCGCCGTACTGGCCCGTGTCGGCAAACACTCCATTACCGGACAAGCACCCAAACAGCGTTTGGAGGTACACCTGACGGACGGCCGGGTGTGGCTGACGGCGACTTTTTTCGGCCGCCTCCCCCTTCTTCAATACTGGGATTCTGTCTTGGACAGGTCAACACGGGGAATCTTCGCGGGCAAGCTGGGCTGGTTCAACAAGTTGCCACAACTGACTCACCCGGCATTCGCCATGATCTGTCCAGACGGTCTGGTGGGGTCGGAAAAGAGCATGAAGCTTGTCTCGCGGATGGCCACAGACTCCTTCCTCGGGTTGTATCCGCAGACCTCCAAGCTGCCGACCTGGGCAGTGGCAGAGTGCATCGACTTGGCCTTGGACCTTGTCACCGGGTTGTCAGACCCCCTGCCTGCCTGGGTCCGCGAGGAAGCCGGATTGTGTGAACTGGAGCAGGCCTTGAGACAGGTCCACCTTCCCACGAGCACAGATTCGTTCGAGCAGGGGAAGAAGCGTTTGCTCTTCGATGAGGCGTTCGCGACTCAGGTCGCGATGGCCTACCGCCGCGAGGATGCTTCGACACACACGGCGGTGGCCCGTATGGACCCGGGTTCGGGGTTGGTGGCGGCCCTGGATGCGCGGCTTCCCTTCGAGCTGACTGCTGAACAGGTCCAGGCGGGTGTTCAGATCAGTGCGGACCTGGCCCGTACCCGGCCGATGCAACGCCTGCTCCAAGGGGAGGTCGGCTCGGGTAAGACGGTGGTGGCTTTGCGAGCGATGCTGACAGTGGTCGACACGGGCGGACAAGCGGTCCTCATCGCTCCCACTGAGGTCCTGGCCCAGCAACACACCTACTCGGTGAGGGCATTGCTGGGTGATCTGGCCACCTCAGACATGCTCAGTGGGGGACAGGGGACGGATGTTGTGCTCCTCACTGGATCCATGACAGCCTCGGTCAAGGCGGATGTTCTCGGGCGAATCGCCTCGGGTCAAGCCGGGATCATCATCGGCACTCACGCCCTCCTGTCACGGGGAGTCACCTTCCATGATCTGGGATTGGTCGTTGTCGATGAGCAACACCGTTTCGGCGTCGAGCAGAGGACTTCCCTGTTAGATCAGGCCGCTGCCCGTCCGCATGTGTTGGTGATGACCGCGACTCCGATTCCCCGGTCGGTGGCCATGACCATTTTTGGTGATCTGGACGTGTCCACACTGACGCAGATACCCACCGGGCGAGCCGAGGTGACCACGACCGTCGTGGATGTGGCGGCCCGCCCGGCTTGGGTGGACAGAGCCTGGGCGCGGGTCAGCGAGGAAGTGGCCAAGGGCAGACAGGTCTACATCGTCGCTCCCCGGATCGATCCATCTGGGGGCAAGGAGGGTTCATCTGTCCTCGAACTGGCGTCGAGCCTGAGCCGTGGACCCTTACACGGGTTGCGGATAGCGGTCCTCCATGGACGACTGCCCGGCAGCGAGAAGACCGAGATCATGGCCCGGTTTGGCGCGGGTGATCTGGACGTGCTCGTGGCCACGTCGATGATCGAGGTGGGGGTGGACCAGCCCAATGCGTCAATGATGGTGATTTCCGACGCCGAGCGGTTCGGGATCTCCCAACTCCATCAATTGAGGGGCCGCATCGGACGTGGCGCCCACCCTGGCGTATGTCTGTTGCTGACCAACGCCGCAGAGGGGACACCGGCCCGGCAGAGGTTGGACATGGTGGCCCACACCCGAGATGGGTTCGCTCTGGCCGAGACAGACTTGGCCCAGCGTCGGGAGGGGGATGTCCTCGGCATGAGCCAATCGGGTCGTCGCAGTTCGCTGAAACTGCTGCGGGTCCTCGACCACGTCGAGATCATCGTTCAGGCCCGGCACATAGCGGACGAGGTGGTGCGCCGGGACCCGGGAATGTCACATCCGGGGATCGCCGACTATGTCGCCGACATCGAGTCCAGGGCCGACGCCGATCTGGACGAGTCCACGTGACCCGGTAGTAGAACGGGCACGTGACACGTCGACAGGTCACTTCACGTCGACTGGTTCCAATCCGAAGGCGAATTTCCTGGCTGAGATGGACGTGACCTGGATGCGTACGAAAAATGTCTTCACTGTCGGCACCCAGGGACGCAGGTTGAGAGCTTGGGCCTGGGCGATCTCATCGGGATCGCTGAGTGTGGAAGCATGTCCCTTGGCGACGACGGAGTAGCCCGTCTGCTCGTCCCACGAATCGATCTCGAAGGTGACTTGGCTGTACGACTTCAGCCCGGACAACTTGGTGCCCTGAGCGGTGCGAAACACGAGGGATTCTCCGTCGACTGCGTAGTTGACGGGGAAAACGTCCACACCGAGATCGGACTGGACGGCGACACGGCCCAGGCGCTGGCTGGCGAGCAGATCCCACGCCTTATCCATATCCAGTTGGGTGATGGGAGATTCGATGTCTGTCATGAGTAGATTCTTTCACGTAATCTGGGTCTGTGAGCAGGATTATCGCGGGTTCTCTGGCCTCGCGTCGAGTCGTCGTTCCGCCGGGTAAGACAACCAGGCCGACCACCGACCGGGTGCGTGAATCCGTTTTCGCCCAGATCGCTTCCTGGCTGATGGTTGCGGACCAGGATCCGGACAGTCAGTTGGCCGGATTGACCTTCTTGGATTTGTACGCGGGATCCGGAGCCATGGGCCTTGAGGCGGTCAGCCGTGGAGCCAGCGCGACCTGGGTGGAGAAGAACGCCTCCACCGCCCGGGTGATCGAGACGAATCTGACGGCTTTGACAGTGACGGGCCAGGTGATCGTCGCGGATGTGACCCGTTTCTTGGCTCGCCGCAGCGTCGGCCATGACATCGTGTGGATGGATCCTCCGTACGAGACTGGGGATGAGGAGGTGGCTCACGTCGTCGGTTTGGTGGAAAAGCGCGGATGGGTGCGTCCGGGAGGATATGTTGTCGTGGAACGATCGGCTTGGTCAGGTGCGGTAGAGTTTTCTGATAGTTGTGTGAGTGTCGGAAACAGACACTATGGAAGTACAGTCATCTACTACGCGCAGAAAGGGAGCCTGTGAAGGCAGTTGTGCCGGGGTCTTTCGACCCGTTCACGTTGGGTCACCAGGATGTGGTGGTCCGGGCCTCCCGATTATTCGATCAGGTCGTCGTGGCCGTGGGCGTCAACATCGGCAAGCAGAGTCTTTTCGATGTGGATCGCCGGGTCGCCATGGTCCGCGACGCTGTCGCATCATTGGGCAATGTCAGTGTCGCGGCGCTGGATGGTCTAGCAGTCGATTTTTGTCGCGAGCACGGCGCGAGTGTGCTGGTCCGCGGGGCTCGCAGCGGAGCAGACTATGAAGCGGAATGGGCAATGGCTATGATGAATGCGTCCATGGAGGATGTTGAGACAATTGTCCTGCCCGCAGCTGCGGCAGTCAGTTTCATTTCTTCGACACTGGTACGAGAGGTCGCCCGGGCTGGGGGAGACATCGCGCGGTTCGTACCAGCCAATGTCGTGGTATCGATGCAAAAGGAGTTGTAAAGGGTGAGACTACCCAGACTGAACGTCGTCTCAGGGATCTGAAGAGGACCATCGTTGAGGCCAGAGCTGTGCCCATGTCTGCCTCCTGCATGCTCAATCGTGCCGACACCCTCGCCGTCATCGACACGATCATCGCCGGACTTGAAGAAGACATCGAGACGAGAGCCCAGCAGGAATCCAATGCGGGCAAGCGCGGCTGGGACATCGTGGACCAGACCGAAATCGTCCAAGAAGCGAAGACCAGAGCCGCGCGCATCGAAGCCAAGGCCAAGGCCGAGCAGGAAGAATTGCTGGCGGAAGCCGACCGCTACGTCGAAACCCGACTGGCCGCTTTCGAGGCCGAGTTGCAGGTGACCCTGTCCAGGGTCGGCGTGATGAGGGACCGCCTGATGAGCCGCGTGAAGACCGACGACCTCGACGAGGCGCAAACGTCGATCTTGCCGCGATGGAATGTCTAGAGCCACGTGGGGTGATGGGGTCTCGATGGATGAGCCAAACGCGTCTCGGGGTTCCCGGAAGAACGCTCACTGTTTTGAACTATCGGTGGCCGGTCTGAAGAGGACCCCAGGAGCCTGCGTCGATTTTCGCCTCCAGGGTGGTTTCGCCTCAGGACTGGCCACGGGCCTGGTCGAGGTGCCCCCAGACCGGGATGTCATCGTCGAAGGCCGCCTGGAGTCGGTCGGTGACGGGATCCTGGCATCGGGCACCGTTCGTACCACTTACGATGTCCAATGCTCACGCTGCCTGACTCCGTTCACACGCGATGCCGCAGTCGAGGTTCAAGAACTGTTTGTCTATGCCGAGCACGCCGAGGAGTTCGATGACGAGGAGGCTGGGCGGATCCACGATGAGGCGATCGACCTCGAAGACCTGGTCCGCGACGCCATCATCCTCGACCAGCCGCTGATCTGCGTGTGCCGTGAAGAGTGCCTGGGGCTGTGCCCCCAGTGCGGAGCCGATCTCAACGCCGACCCCGGCCACGACCATGGAACCGGTGGGGACACTCGGTGGCTGACACTGGCCGAATGGGGTAGGATGTCCTAGGCCCAAAAACGGGTAGTCGCCAAGCTTAGGCGGCTTGGGAGTAAGGAGAAGACCAGTGGCTGTTCCGAAGAGGAGAATGTCGCGTGCGAACACCCATGCCCGCCGTTCCCAGTGGAAGGCGGAAGCGCCTCAGTTGGTCACCTGTGCCAATGCGGCCTGTGGGGCCAAGCACTTGCCTCATACAGCATGCCCGTCGTGCGGACAGTACGGTCCTCGCGGCTCCCGGCGGCAGGTTCTCCAGGCATAACGGGGTGTGAACCACCTCGCAGGCGTCCTGGAGGAGTTGGGGATCCCAGTCGATGTCCAACTGATGGATCTTGCGCTCACCCATCGCTCGTGGGCCTATGAGAATGGCCGGGGGGCCACCAACGAGCGACTCGAATTCCTTGGTGATTCCATCCTCGGTGCCATCGTCACCGAACACATTTATCGCTGTTATCCCGATCGTTCTGAAGGCCAGTTGGCCAAAGTACGCGCCGCCGTCGTGTCCGGGCACTGCCTGGCCCAGGTGGCCCGAGACCTGCAGATCGGCTCCACACTCAAATTGGGCCGAGGGGAAATTGCCACCCACGGGGAAGCCAAGGACTCCATTCTGGCCGACGCTCTGGAAGCCGTTGTCGGCGCGGTTCATCTGACCGGGGGTTTCGCCGCGTCCGCCGCTTTGGTCCACCACATCTTCGACCCGATCATCGTCGACGCCATGGATTTGGGTGCGGGGTTGGACTGGAAATCCAGTCTCCAGGAATTGACGTCGTCGCTGAACGCAGGCAGTCCCGAGTACTCGTGCGGGGTCTCCGGGCCTGACCATGAAAGGGTCTTTTCCGCGAAGGTGCGTGTGCGCGGACAGGTCCTGGGATCGGGGGTGGCCACGAGCAAACGAGGGGCAGAACAAAAGGCCGCCGAAGTGGCGTACGAAACTCTCAAGCAGTCTTCGATAGAGTGAGTCCTTGTGATCCGACACTTGCTAATGAGATACAGGGGAAGTCTGGGGCAACTGTTCAAGTTCAGTATCGTCGGCGCTTCCGGGGTTCTGGTCAATCTGGTGGTGGCTTATGGGGCCAAGAAGGTCGCCCCGCACATCTGGGCCAGTGCTGAGGAGAACAACGTCTTCCTGCCCATTGCGGGCACGCCGTTCAATGTCCGCTGGTTCCTGGTTTTCTCGATGGTGGCCTTCATCGTCGCCAATCTGTCCAACTACCAACTCAACCGGATGTGGTCGTTCAAGTCCGACCACCATGCCCCGTGGTTCAAAGAGTTCGTGCCTTTCTTCACCGTCGGGCTGTTGGCCCAGTGTCTCGGCATGATCCTGGAGCAGGCTCTGATGCACCCCGGCTCGCCCATCGGTTTGCCCAGTTCCGTCTTCGACAACAGCAGCGGATTGCGGACCAAGTGGTATTGGGCGCACCTGATCATGATCTGTGTCACGATTCCCATCTCGTTCTTTTTCAACAAGTTCTGGACTTTCCGGGCGATCAGGCGGGTTCCGGCCGCCTCGGTGGATCAGGAACTCTGATGTACCTGAAGAAGCTCACTCTGCGTGGCTTCAAGTCGTTCGCGTCGGCCACATCGCTGACCCTGGAGCCCGGCATCACCTGCATCGTCGGCCCCAACGGTTCGGGCAAGTCCAATGTCGTCGACGCCCTGGCCTGGGTCATGGGGGAGCAGGGAGCCAAAACCTTGCGCGGCGGGAGCATGGAGGATGTCATCTTCGCCGGCACGAATTCGCGCGCTCCACTCGGCCGGGCGGAGATCCAGCTGACCATCGACAACAGTGACGGCGCCTTGCCGATTGACTACTCCGAGGTCACGATCTCGCGGACCAAGTTCCGCAACGGAAATTCCGAGTACGCCATCAACGGGACCACCTGCCGGCTGCTCGACGTCAGGGAACTGTTGTCCGATTCGGGGATCGGACGCGAGATGCACGTGGTCGTGGGGCAGGGCGAACTGGACCAGATTCTTCAGGCCACTCCCGAGACTCGCCGCGGCCTGGTCGAGGAGGCGGCCGGGGTGCTCAAGCATCGCGAACGCAAGGAGAAAGCCCTGCGCAAGCTGGAGGCCACCGGGACCAATGTGAACCGTTTGACGGACCTGCTCGCGGAGATCCGGCGTCAGTTGAAGCCTTTGGGCCGCCAAGCAGATGTGGCGAAGCGGGCCACGGTGGTCCAGGCGGACGTGCGGGATGCCAAAGCCCGCCTGTTGGCCGACGATCTCGTCGAGGCACACAGTCTGCTCGGTACCCAGACAGTCGATGAGGAGGGTGTACGGGCTGAGCGCCAGCAGGTCGAGGCCCAGTTGGCCGCTGCCCGGCTGCTCGAAGACGAGTCTCGGGCGGCCATGGTGGAGCAGGAGTCGGCGTACCGGCGAATCCAGGAGACGTGGTTTTCCCTGTCGGGGATCGCTGAGCGGGTGCGGTCGATCGTCTCCGTGGCCGGGGAACGGGTCCGGTACGCCGAGACCATGCCCCAGGTCAGTCCGAATCCGGATCGGGATCCCGACACCTTGCTCGCCCAGGCCCAAAAGACTGAAGAGGATGAGGCCAGGCTGCGCTCCCAGATCGCTGACCGGGCGGCAGCCCTCGACCTGGCCACGGCCCAGCGAGCCAAGGCAGAGGCCGCTGAAGCCCAAGCCGTCGAGCAGTTCGAGATTGCGGCTCGGGCCAGTGCCGACCGGCGGGAGGGCTTGGCCCGGTTGTCGGGTCAGATGACATCGGTAACCCAGCGGCTGGAAGCTGGGGCCGAACGGCTGGACCAGATCCGACAGGCTCATCACGAGGCGTTGGAGTCGGCCGGGCAGGCTGCCCAAGCCGTCCAGGTGGCCCAAGGGGTGATGCCGGGGCTGGAGGGCGAAGCGCAGCGGTTGGAAGGGATTCACCTAGCCGCGGTGACGAGTGTGGATCAGGCACGGGAGAAGGTCGAGGATCTGCGGGTGCGCACGCAAACACTCACCCAGAAGCAGGCGGGGTTGACTGCCCGTATCGACGCTTTGAAATTGGCGCAGCAGGCCGATCCGGACGGGGCTTCTTGGATCGCGGACAAGGATGGCGCGGCAGGTGTGCTGGGCCCGGTGGCGTCCTTGATCCGTGTCGAACCTGGGTACGAACAGGCGGTGGCCGCGGCACTGGGGGCCGTTGCCGACGCGGTGGCCGTGGAGGATGTCGGGTCGTCGGTGTCCTGGGTGGAGGCCCTCCGATCGGAGGACCGCGGTGTGGCGGGGCTGGTCATCGCCAGCGACCATGGAGTGTCGGCTCCCGCATCGCTGCCCCGCGATACCCGGGATGTGACGTCGCTGTTGTCAGGTGATGAACGCTTGGTGTCGTCGCTGTCCAAGATCATGGGACCTGTCCTGGTGGTCGACAGTCTCCGGCAGGCCTTGTCGGTGCTGGACGAGATGCCTGAGGCCCGGGTAGTCACCCGGGAGGGGGACTACGTCAGTTCCTGGCTCGTTGTCGGGGGGTCGCACTCTCATCAGTCGGTCCTTCAGATCGCGTCGGCTCTGGCAGACGCTGAGGCGGAATTGGAGGGCGTGGCCATCCAGGTGTCAGACGAAGCGGCATTGCTCGTACTGGCGCAAGCTTCTTTGGAGAAGGCCGAGGCAGGGCGCGACGAGGCCAAGAGGAACGTGGACAGTGCCCACGCTGGCGTGGCGGCAGGGATGGATCAGCTTTCCCGGTTGACGCAGGCCGTTGAACTGGCGGATGCGGATGCCGCACGGTTGTTGGAGCAGGTGGGCCGGACTGAACAGGATCTGGACACCGATCAGGGGGTGGCTGGCCAGTTGCGTGAACGCTTGGCAGCCGCTGAGACGATGGAGGAGGGTGAGGCCGCCGATCCCTCCCACCGCGACGAATCAGCCGAAGCGGCCCGGGTGGCACGGGCGGCAGAGATGGAAGCGCGACTGGGGCTGCGGACCTTGGAAGAACGGGTACGATCCCTGGCCGGACAAGCGGAATCGCTGCGCAAGACGGCCGTGTCGGAATCGGCTGCCCGCCATGAAGCCGAGCAGCGCCGGCTCAGGGTCGAACGCCAGGCGGTTGCGGCGTCAAGGGTCGCCCAGGCCGGGACCTGGTTGCACGACCAAGCCCGCCAATCTGTCGCGATGGCCGAGCAGGAGCGAGCGGGGATCGGCGAGGCCAGGGGACGAGCCGAAGCCCAGGCTGACAATGCCCGTGTGCGGGTACGGGAGTTGTCCAGTGCGCTGGAGGCCTTGGTTGACTCCGCCCATCGCGATGAGTTGTCACGGGCCCAGCAGCAGATGAGGATCGACGCACTGGCCGAGCGGGCGATCACCGAGGTCGGCATCGATGCCGAGACCCTCATGGCCCAGTACGGCCCTGACCAACTCATTCCCGTGGGTGAGCCTGACCCAGAATCGGGCGAGATCGGCACAGTGCCGTTCGTAAGAGAAGAACAGTTGAAGCGGCTGCGTACTGCCGAGAAGGACCTTCAGATTCTCGGCACGATCAACCCTTTGGCCTTGGAAGAATTCGACGCCATGCAGGAACGGCACGCCTTCCTGGCCGGGCAGTTGGAGGATTTGAAAAAGACCAAGGAGGATTTGCTTCGCATCGTCGACGATGTCGACACCCGGGTCCAGATGGTGTTCACCACCGCGTATACCGATGTGGCCCGGGAATTCGCGGACACCTTCTCACGACTGTTCCCTGGCGGCGAGGGGCGATTGACGCTGACCGTGCCGGATGACCCGCTGACCACCGGCATCGACGTCGAGGCGCGACCAGCCGGCAAGAAGGTGAAGCGGTTGTCCCTGCTCTCGGGCGGCGAACGGTCGCTGGTGGCGGTGTGCTTCCTGATCGCCTTGTTCAAGGCCCGTCCCAGCCCCTTCTATATCCTCGACGAGGTGGAGGCGGCTTTGGACGACACCAACCTGGGTCGTTTGCTGGACATCTATGAGGAGTTGAGGGCCACCTCCCAGCTGCTGGTCATCACCCATCAGAAGCGCACCATGGAGATGGCCGATACCTTGTACGGGGTGACCATGGGGTCGGACGGCACCTCCACCGTGGTGAGCCAGCGCCTGCGCGAAGCAGGCGAAGACATGTAGGAGCCTGCTCCCAGACACGACAGACCTTGCTGTCGTGATGGGTGAGCGGTCATTGAACAGGTCTCGTCAGGTGTGAAACGCGTGTCGGTGCGTGACCGGGCCGGACGAATATGGCACGATCGATATGTCAAAATTCCACAGATCTCTCCCCGTTCGCAGATCTCTTCAAAGAGAGCCCAGTTCCGCCATGGTCCCCGTCATTATCTTGTTACTCTTTATTCTCATTGTCGCTGCCGCCGTGTTGGGCGTGACCTGGCTGAGCACTGGAGCAGACAATCCCGGCTTGCCTCCCCGGCTGAAGGAATGGGGGAGGCTGGCCGCCAAATACATGAACGGCGACAAGCAACTGAAACGGCGCCGTCCCCGTCAAGGAACCACCGGTCTGACCCACTGAGGCAGGATCCACCTGTGTCGCACGGGAGGTTTTGCTGGGGTCCCGCCTGGTTTGCCGCGAGCTATCGCGTAGGATAGTCCGTCGTGGACATGTTCTTTTGGTACCTCATGGCTGGCATACTGCTCGCCGTCATCATTGCCACGGTCATCGTCGTGGTCTCCAACATCCGCCATCGTCGGGCTGTCGCACGCGGAGAAGTGGAACCAGCCGCCGTCGAGGCGCCCGGGGAGGATGTCTTCGAGGTGTCCGCCGAGGCTGAGGTCCCACGACCCAGGACGGGCGAGCCGGTCGAGGCGCCAGTGCCCGGAACCGCTCACGGCGTACAAACTCCAGAACTGCCTTCCACTCGGTTCGCGCGCCTGCGTCAGAGACTGGCATCGAGCAACAATGCTCTGGCCCGCGGGTTGGCCGATTTACTGGCCAGCGACAAGATATCGGCTGAGACCTGGGAGGATTTCGAAGCGACGCTGATCTCGTCCGACCTCGGGGTGGGTCCCACGACCGAGTTGGTGGCCAAGCTGAAGTCGCGTCTGTCCATCGACGGGGTATCGGATCCCGTCCAGGCCAAGGCAATCCTGCGCGAGGAACTGATCTGTTTGGTGGACCCGTCCATGGACCGTCAGCTCCATCTGGATGTCGACGAGCCTCCGGCAGTGATCATGGTCGTCGGTGTCAATGGCACTGGCAAGACAACAACCGTGGGCAAGCTGGCACGCGAGCTGGTGGCTTCGGACAAGTCGGTCCTGTTGGGCGCTGCCGACACCTTCCGGGCGGCTGCGGCCGACCAGCTGACCACTTGGGGAGAACGCATCGGCGTGGAGACTGTTCGCGGGGCCGAGGGTGCGGATCCGGCCAGTGTCGCCTTTGACGCCGTGCGTTCTGGGCGGGATCGCGGGGTCGACGTGGTCCTGGTGGACACCGCCGGACGCCTGCACAACAAGACCAATCTCATGGATGAGCTGGGCAAGGTGAAAAGAGTGATCGAGAAGATCGTTCCCGTGAAGGAAACATTGCTGGTTCTGGATGCGACAACCGGTCAGAATGGTCTGGTCCAGGCCCGGGTCTTCGCGGAAGTCGCGCAGATCACGGGCATCGTGCTCACCAAACTTGACGGCTCGGCCAAGGGCGGGATCGTGGTCGCCGTCCAGCGGGAGTTGGGTGTGCCGGTGAAATTCATCGGCCTGGGCGAGGGCGCCGACGACCTGGCCGGGTTCGACGCCGTTCAATTCGTCGATGGATTGCTGGGCCAGTGATGTCAGTCCCCAACGCCCCCCAGGGCGCCCAGCACAACCGTGCACCAGGTTCGGGCGCAGGTGATCTCGACGCGAGCGCGCAGGTTGTCATCCGGTACGCGGACCCCCAGGACGCCGGGGCCATGCTGGAAATCTTCAATCGCGAGGTGGCGCAGACGATTTCCTCATGGGAGTGGTTCGCCTTGTCAGAAGAGGATTGGCGCGCCTGGATCCACGAACATACCAAGGATGATCACGTACTGCTCGTGGCCGAGTCCAGTGGCCGGGTGGTCGGATTTTCGGGGTACGGCACCTTTCGTACCAAGGCCGGCTACGTCTCCACCGCCGAGGATTCCGTCTTCCTTGACGAGAGTTTTCGGGGCCACGGGGTCGGAAAGAGACTCTTGGCCCGACTGTTGGATGAGGCCCGCGCCCGTCAGATCCACGTCATGGTGGCCGCGATCACCAGCGAGAACCTGGTCTCGATCGGCCTGCACCAAGCCCTCGGGTTCGAGCAGGTTGGCTACCTTCCCCAGGTGGGGCACAAGTTCGGGCGCTGGCTCGACCTGGTCCTGCTCCAGATCACCCTCGACAACCGGCCTACCCCATAACCAGGCATCATGTCGGAGCCGATAGATAGACTAACTTCTGTGAGAATCACTCCCAGCATCCTCAATGCCGATTTCACCCGCCTGGGTGAGCAGATCGCGGGTCTGCCGTCGGCTGACGCGATCCATCTGGACGTCATGGACAACCATTTCGTCCCCAACCTGACTTTCGGTTTGCCCGTTGTTCAGTCAGTACGCGCGATGACCACCTTGATGCTGGACATCCACCTGATGATCGAGGACCCGGACCGCTGGGCACCCGCATACGCGGAGGCCGGGGCGGAGTCTGTCACCTTTCACATGGAAGCCGCGCACGCGCCCGTACGGCTGGCCCGGGATTTGCGGGCCAAGGGGGCCAGGGCCGGGGCTGCCCTGAATCCGGCCACGAGCGCGGAGGCGGTCGCCGGGATGCTGGGCGAGGTCGACACGATCCTGGTGATGAGCGTCGAGCCGGGGTTCGGTGCTCAACCTTTCTTGGACCTGGTCCTGCCGAAGATCGCCCGTTTGCGCTCGATGATTTCGGCCTCCGAGCTGGAGATCTGGCTTCAGGTGGACGGCGGGGTCAGCCTGGAGACGGTGGAGCGCTGTGTCGAGGCAGGCGCCGACACGTTGGTGGCGGGGTCGGCGGTGTTCCGGGCTGACGACCCGGATGCCATGGTGTCCCGGTTGCGGGCGGTGGCAGTCAAGACCGCGGGCCGGATGGCGCCGGCCCAGGTGAGCGGACGGAAGAGGAATCGATGAGGTACATCTCCACCCGGGGGTACGGCCCCATGAAATTCACCGACATCTTGCTGGAGGGGCTGGCCCCCGACGGCGGGCTGTACGTGCCCGAGACCTATCCGTCGTTGTCCGAGGAGGACCTGCGGACCTTGTCGGATATCCTCGTTTACGAAGGATATGCCAAGTTCGCCGCCGAGATCCTGGGTCTGTTCATCGACGATATTCCCTTCTCAGCACTGGAAGGAATCACCCGGCGGGCGTACACGAAGGAAAAGTTTGGCACTGACCTGATCGCCCCGCTGCAGGAATTGGAACCCAACCTGTGGCTGGCCCATCTGTCCCAGGGCCCGACGGCAGCCTTCAAGGACATGGCCATGCAGATCTTGGGCCAACTGTTCGACTACGAGTTGTCCCGGCGCGGGC
>WREX01000052.1 GCA_009779115.1 Propionibacteriaceae bacterium | reverse complement strand
GAACGCTGACAGCGATGGCTTGGTGACATTCTCGTTCACCGTGCCTGAAGGAACCCCGGCGGGGACCCAGACTGTCACGGTCACCGGAGCGACCTCCGGGTCGGTCTCCACCACCTTCGAGGTTCTGTCGAGTTCTAAGATCAGCGTCGCCACTGGCGGTGTGGTCATTCCTCGGGTGAGCCTCTCGGTTACCCTGATCAGGCTGGCCGTCGTCATGGCGACGGTGGCTCGGGGCTGATCGTCCTGACATAAGTGAGCGGCCCGGGGTGAAGACCCCGGGCCGCTTTCACGTGTCATGGAGTGGAACACCGCGGGCAGATGGGCGGCTGGAAACACCCCGTTTGACTTCTGGTTTTGCTTTTTCCCCAATAATGTGGTATTAAGCAATCTTCTTCTCCCCTGCCCACCTGTGCTAATGTGAGCCTCATGTACCGGGCTCGATAGGGGCGGGCCCGCTTCCCAGTCTTGTGTTGAACACGAGCTGGTGTCGTGCGCTCGTCGAGGAGGGGACTATGTCTCGCAAAGCACAGGGGATCACTCTTATCACGCTCATTGTCACTGTCGTGGCCCTGATGGTGGGAAATCTGGCCAATGGCGCGCCAGCCCATGCCGATCCGGGCGGCTTCACACCCGTCCAGTCCACCTTCCCGACCGGGAGCAGTTGGACCGTGATTCAAGGTACGGCTCCCGACTCCACGACTGACCCATCCGCCACCGACGTGCCACTGATCACCGGGGATGTGGTCCACCTGACTGCCGATGGCGACGTGGCCGGTGTCACTCCCGGACAACGCCCTGACGGCTCGATCACACAGTATTCAGTGGTGACCTCTCAGACGCAGACCTATGTGATCCCAGCCGATGTCAGTTCCCTGGTCGGCGACCAGCTCGACCGTGAATTGTTCAATGTGACCAAACTCGCCAGCTATGATCTCAACGCCGACTCCTCCATTCCGGTCATCGTGACCCACCCGGAGACCGTCGAGGCTGCCACCGTCACCAAGAAGATTTCGACGATGGGTGTGTCCATCAAGTCGACCTTGGACCCGATGCCGATCCAGGCGGGCGAAGCTGATGCCACCAGCACCGACGGCCCCGCTCCGACGTGGACCTTGATCGACAACCTCGACAAAGAGGCCACTTCGCCCACCGACCCGGTCTCCTCGGACACCAAGGTCTGGCTGGACCAGAAAATCCAGCTCAGCCCGATGTCGGTGACGCCCATGGCCACCACCCCCACGCCGGCCTGGATGGCCACCATCGGCGCGGATGTCGCCAAATCCGAGGGCTTCGACGGGACGGGGATCAAGGTCGCCGTGATCGATTCGGGCATGGACGCCAACCATCCCGACCTGGCCGGGCAGATCATCGCCTCGAAGGACTTCACCGGGTCAGGCTCGACCAGCGATCCGGTCGGCCACGGGACCTTCGTCGCTTCGGAGATCGCCGGCACTGGAAAGGCTTCCAACGGGCAGTACGCCGGTGTCGCACCAGGAGCCAAGCTCATCAACGCGCGAGTGATCGACCGTACTGGTGGAGGCTACGATTCCGACATGATGTCGGGGTTGCAATGGGCAGCCCAGCAGGGCGCCAACATCGTCAACATGAGCTTGGGAGATTACACCACGATGGATGACGGGACCTCGGTGCTGAGCCAGTTCGTCAACCAGATCGCACGCCAGTACGGATGTCTGATCGTGGTCGCCGCCGGGAACGAGGGGGCGCCGCAGACCGTCTCGACTCCCGCCACGGCCGACGAGGCGCTGTCCGTCGGGGCCACGCTGCAGGACGGCACTCTGGCCTGGTTCTCGTCCACCGGGCCGAGGCGCGGCGACGGAGCGGTGAACCCGCAGATCATGGCACCCGGAGCCGGCACAGTGACCCTGGACCGCAATGGCAATCCGGTCAGGGACCGGTACGGCGACCCGCAAACCTCCGGACTGGTCGCCGCGGGCTCCGGGACGACCGGCTATATCTCCGACGGCTACTTCGGCACGTCGATGGCGGCCCCGTTGGTGGCCGGAGCAGCCGCCCTGGTCGCGCAGGCCGATCCTGGGTTGAACCGGACCGGCATCAAGGCCAGTCTGATGGCTGGAGCCTCTCCCCTGCCCGACGGCTCGGATCCCTTCCAGCAAGGAGCGGGACTGCTGAACATCCCCGCGGCCATCCACGCCCCGGTGACGACCTCGCCCAGCCAGCTCAACTTCGGCACGGTGACGTCCTCCCTGCCAGCGCAGACGACGCGCACCCTGACGTACACCAACACGAGCAGCCAGGCGGAGACCTTCGCCCTGTCCTCGTCGCTGTCCTTCACGACCAGCCGCGGAGCCCCGACCAGCGGCTACTCGGCGAGCAGTTCGACGGCGACCGTGTCCGGAACCGGCGGGACTTCGAGCAACGTCTCGGTCTCCATCAGCGCGCCCGCCACGTCTGACCAGATCCTGTTGTCGACTGACACCATCACGGTCCCGGCATCAGGCTCAGCCTCCATCACAGTGACCATCAACCCAGCCGCCTTCTCCGCGGGGTACGTCGGCGGGTACGTCATCGCCACATCACCGGACACGACCCTGCGTACTCCCCTGGGCTGGGCCAACCAATCCAAGATGTACACCCTGACCATCACGGCCAACGACAAGGACGGCGCCCTCGGCGACCCGGCCAAGGGCGATGTCACGCTGGTCAACATGGACACTGGCGCGACCCAGGTCGTGTCGCCAGTCACCTCCCGGATGACGGCATCCGTGGTGGGCGGGCATTATGTGGCTGTGGCGAGCCTGACCAAGGCCAACACCCTGGATGGCACCGACGCCACCCTCGTGGAATCGCCGGTGTTGACCATCAGTTCGAACACCTCGGTGACACTGGATGGGCGCACTGCCCAGCCGGCCGACGTCCAGACCGACCTGCCGACTGCTGACGGGCAGCCGAACCTGGTCTTGAGCGCGACCAGCCCGAGTTTGTCCTACAAGTACGCGCGCTTCGTCACCTCGGATCGCGGTGTCTTGTCCACTGACCGGGTCTTTGTCACTCCCGTGTCGGACAGCGCCTGGCAACTGTCGTCCCTGGCCTGGCTGCCTGAGCCCACGCTGGAAGCCTCGGCCCAAGCGTGCGGAACCTCCACCTTGCCGGTGGAGTCGGCCGGAGCAACCCTGCCAGCCGGACAGTACGCGTGGACGCTGACCCCGGCATCGAGTCTTCCTCTGCCATCTGCGAGCGGGAAAGCTGCTGTTCTGGCGCGCTGGGGCACCGGTCTGACAGCTTCGACGGCGAGACAGTGGGCCGACGCGGCCCGCAGCAGCGGCTATGCGGCACTGATCATCGCCACCGACACGGCCACGGCCACACGGTCCAGCCTGGCAGATGCCCTGGGCACACAGCCGAGCCTGCCGGTCTTGGTGACGACCACGGCAGCAGCCGACCAGCTCAGTCCGGCGGACGGTACGGCAACCATGAATGTGTTGAGCCGTACTCAGCCTGCCTATTACTATCTGTTGGCCAAGGACTTCTCCCTGTCGCAGAACCAGCCGTACACACTGTCGGGTAGCGCTGCCACCACGGCGGCCGTGACCGTCCAACACCGGGCGATGACGGCCAACCCATCCTGGACGGATGTCTTCACGTACCGGCCCGGTTCCGGCAACGGGGTCATCACCGGCGGCGGGTTCACACTGGCCACTGTCGCGTCGTCGTACGTCGCCCATGTCAGCGCCGACCTCACGTGGACCGCTTCATCGGTGTCACCGGGGATGGCGAACCTGGCCTTGGCACAGTCGGTCGTGCCGGCCCGGCTGTATCGCGCGGGTGACTCCTCCACGATCACCTTCGGCACACAGGTCCATTCGGCTGCGCTCAGCCCGGACCAACCGATGGTACGCACCGCGGACACGCTCAGGGCAGGCATACCCGGATATGTGGACGGCCTGGGATTGTTCGACACAGGCAGGCAGGCGTATCCAGCAGACTTCGGAACATCCAGTCTGACGCTGAAGAACCTGACCACCGCGGCATCCATCCCCCTGACCCTGGACGCGGCCACCCAGACCGTCAGCGCGAGTGTGCCGAGCACGTCGCAGAGCTTCGAACTGGACCAGGCGACAGTGACGAGCCCCGGGTATTGGGCGCTGTCCGGCTCGGTGAACACGCAATGGACCTGGCAGTCCCAGACAACCTCGGGGGCGACCACCCAGCCGCTGCTCCAGGTCTGGTACGAGCTACCCGATTTGGATGCTAACAATGCTGGTTCGCCGAAGCAGACCGTGGTCGTCCATGTCGGCCAGCAGGCCGGGTCGGCTGCCCTCAGCCTCGGACAGGTGAGTCTTCAGGCGTCGACGAACAATGGCAACGCGTGGACTGATGTGCCTCTCCAAGCGGCCTCCGGAGCAGACAGTGGCGCGGCCTCGGCCTCGTACACCGGGACCATCGCGGCTTCCAACGGCGCCACAGTGTCGCTGAAGTCCTCGGTCCAAGCCGGGACATCCGGGTTCGCCCAGACGGTGACCAACGCGTACACGGTCACGACCTCGCCGCAAGAGTTCGCCCAGCCGGTCGTGTGGTCTTGCCAGACCAAGGCCCCCGGGCTCGTGGTCACCGCCAACGCCACCCAGATCGCCGGGACATCCTCCCCGAGCACAGCGGTGTGGGTACTCGATTCCAACGGGAACACGCTGGGCCAGGTCACGACCGACGCGGACGGCGCCTGGGCGATCGACACTCCCGCCGGACTGGTCTCCCAAACCATCAGTTTGGCCACGTTGGATGACCAGGGCACGGCCACCATCTTGGCCACGGCTCACCTGGACACCGACATCCCCTCACCCGCACGGGTGGACCAGGCCAACGCGTCGACCGTGTCGGGCGGCCCGGGCGCCGTCCCACCCTCAGCCGTTGTCAGCGTGGCCTTCCCGGGAGGGGCGAATGGCAGTGGCATTGCTGGGGAGGACGGGTCCTTCACTGTGGCCACACCAGCGGGGGTGCCATCCGGTGAGATGACGCTGACGGTCTGGAGTGCGGCTGGAAATCAGTCGCAGCCTGTGTCGTACTGGGTCAATTTCACCTCGGTGGCCGACATGACAGTCGACACCGCCAACGCCACGCAGATCGCCGGGACCGGAAGGCCGGGTACGACAGTGGTTATCAGCGACGCTCAGGGGGCCGAACTGGGGTCTGCCCAAACAGGGGCCGACGGAACCTGGTCGGTCGCCGTTCCACCCGGCACACCGTCACAGCCGATCACCGCGACCGTTGACGACCAATTCGGCAACTCCGCCAGCGTCGAGGCGAGCTTGGAGGCCGATGCCCCGGCATCACCGAGCGTCGAGCGGGCCAATGCGTCCGTGGTCTCAGGGACAGCGGATCCGGGCAGCACGGTCCGGGTGACCTTCCCCGATCAATCCTCGCTGGAGACGACCGCGGGACCGGATGGGTCCTATAGTGTCGCGACACCGGCAGGAATGGCCTCAGGTGAGATCAGCGTCGCCGCTGTGAACGCGACAGGAAACGCTTCCCAGGCCACCACGGCCAGCCTCGACACCCAGACACCTCAGGTTGCTGTGATCGTGACCGCCAACGGCCAGGTCATCGAGGGCACGGCTGAGGCTGGGGCCCTGGTGACCATCTTGTATCCCGATGGGACCGACACCGAAGTCTTGGCTGACCAGGATGGAGCCTTCTCGCTCGCCACGCCTTCGGGCATGCCCACCGGGAACATCGTGGTGACCGTCACGGATGCCGCTGGGAACCTCTCACAGCCTGTGACCATGCACCTGGACACCCAAGCGCCCCAAGCGGCCCGGGTGGACCGGGCCAACGCCACCGAGGTCTCGGGCGGGCAAGGAGCGGCTGAGGCCGGTTCCGTGGTCGCCGTGACCTTCCCCGATGGGTCGGTTCTGTCCACTCAGCCCAACGCCAATGGCTCGTACACCGTGACGACACCGGCGGGGATGGTGTCTGGTCAAGCGTCGGTGTCCGTCACTGACCAAGCAGGCAATGTCTCCACACCGACGGCCTTCGACCTGGACACTGTCGCTCCTTCCGCACCGCGGGTCGATCTGGCGGATCGGACCACAGTGTCCGGCGATGCCGGGGCGGCTGAGCCGGGGTCGACCGTCACGGCTGTCTTCCCCAATGGGACGACACAAGCGTCGACGACAGCCGGTGCGGATGGGTCGTACGCGATCCCGACACCCGCTGGTGTCATGGCGGGGACGATCAGCGTGACCGCCACCGATGCGGCGGGCAACGACTCCCCCGCCACCCAGGCCGACCTGACCACGGGCCCGGGAACCCTGGTGGTGACTACGGCCAATGCCACCGAAATCTCAGGCACGGCCGACCCGGGCAAGACTGTCCAGGTGACGGATGGGCAAGGACAGGTCCTCGGCACAGCAGATGTCGCGCCGGACGGCACGTGGACCATCGCCACCCCCGCTGGGACCGCTCCGGGACCGGTCACCGTGTCGGTGACCAACGCCTCCGGGACCATGCTGGAGTCCACGTCGGTCGATCTGGACACACAGGCACCCTCAGCGGTCGTGATCACGGGCGCGAACGCGTCGCACGTCAGCGGCCATGCCGAACCAGGTTCCACCGTCGTGGTGAGTTTCCCCGGCAGTACGAGTGGACAGGCGTCCGGGACGGATCCCGCCGATCAGGTCTTGGTGCCGGTCCAGGTCGATTCTGACGGTGTGTTCACAGTTGCGACCCCTGCCGGGACGCCGTCCGGCACCTTGTCGGCCATCGCGGTCGACGCCGCCGGGAATCAGTCGATACCGACCAAAGCGTTCCTCGACACACTGCCGCCAGCCCCCGCACAGGTGGACCGGGCCAATGCCACCGGCATCAGTGGCGATCTCGGCGCAGTGGAGGCGAATGCGACCGTCACCGTGACCTTCCCCGACGGCACAACGACCTCAGCCGGGGCAAACGCTGATGGATCGTATGTGGTGTCCACACCAGCCGGAATGGTCTCAGGTGAGATCACCGTGGTGGTCACGGACACTGCCGGAAACGTTTCCACTCCTGTGACAATGGTCCTCGACACCGTGGCGCCCCAGGCTCCCGAGGTGGACACCACCAATGGATCACAGGTGTCGGGGTGGGCCGAGCCAGGATCGATGATCACAGTGACGAACACCGACGGTGTCGCCGTGCCGGGTTGTGCCACCGTCCTGGCCGGGGCTGATGGATTCTTCTCCTGCGTCCCGTCTCCTGCTCTGACGACATCGGCCACGGCCCTGGTCACAGCCACCGACCCAGCGGGCAACACGTCTCTTGCCGTCACGGTTCCAGTTGTCGATGAGGGAGCGATTCCAGCCACACCGGTGGTCGTCACAGCCAACGCGTCGACGATCGCGGGTACGGCTCCCGCAGGAACGACGGTTGTCGTCGGCTATCAGACCGCAGACGGCCCCAGGCCTGTGCAAACCCAGGCTGATGTCGCAGGCGCGTGGGCCATCACCACTCCCGACGACGCCATCGACGGGCCAATCGCCGTCGCGGCGATCGACGCGGACCAACGTACCTCTCAACTGGCCCAGGCGATCTTGGACCGGACCGCGCCCGACGCGCCGGTCGTCCAGGTGGCCGACGACGTCCAGATCTCCGGGACCGCCGAGGCGGGCAGTTGGGTACAGATCAGCTACGCCGACGGCACTGCGCTGGCAGACACGATCGCCGACACCGACGGCGTATGGCTGGTTCCGACACCAGACAATGCCCATACGAGCACAATCTCAGTGATCACGACAGATGCGGCGGGCAACCAGTCGCAGGCAACAGTGGTGCCTTTGACGATCCCGGCTCCGGCCCCACCCGTGATCTCATCCCCGGTGGATGGGACAGTCATGTCAGGTACGAGCGTCAGCCTGGCTGGAACAGGCATCACGGGGGCGACCGTGACCGTGGCTGATTCTGACGGGTCCACAGTCTGCACGGCTTTGGTCGACACCAACCGTACGTGGAACTGTTCAGGCACCCTGGGCGACGCGACACACGTGCTGACAGCAACTCAAGTCGTCACCGGCGCGGGTCAGTCGCCTGCATCTCCAGCCGTCTCGGTGACAGTGACCACACAGCCCGCCCAGCCACCGACCACACCCGCCCAGCCACCGTCCGACACGGCGAGCAGCACACCAGGCGGCACGGGCACTCCCACCTCGACGAGCACACCGGCTGGGACTGCTTCAACGGCCCCCACGTCAGGGACCACGCCGGCCACGTCGCCAACGGCGCCCACCACGAGCGCGGCACCCACCACGCCAGCGGCACCCAGGACAACAGCAGGACCCAGCACACCAGCAGGACCCAGCACACCAGCAGGACCCGCCACAACCGCTGCTGCCCCGTCCACAACACCGGCGGCACCGTCCAGAACACCAGCGGCACCACCGACCACACCGGCAACGCCACCGGCGTCACCGACAACCTCGGCGCCGGCCACGGCACATCAAACGACGGCGCCGGCCACCGCCGCACCGTCCACCAGACCAGCCATGACACCGACCACGGGACCATCCTCACCGGCCACGACCCCCGCTAGGCAGCCCGGGTCACCGACCACGACACCCGCGTTGACACCGACCACCACGACGTCGGGGTCCACGGCACCGACACCTGGCCCCGGAGTCAGTACGATGCCCGCGGCTGGGTCATCCACGACGGCAGGGACACCAACCACATCCACGTCAACTCCGACGGCCACCACGACTGGCTCAACCGCCCTCGCCCCCGATCCGGGCTCAGCGTCCACAGCCAGTGGGGCGAACCCCGGCCACCAGGTTGGCACACCCGGCACCTCCCAGGCATCAGGCAGCGACAATGCTCCTGTGCCCACAGGTGGTACGGCCCACACCTGGCCATCGGCGTGGCCGATCGCGGTGTTCCTGCTGACGACCAGCTTGCTCTTCGCCGTGGTGACCCCATGGATCATCAAGCGTCGTCGCGGACTTGTCCACATCGACGAGCGTTCCAACTCCTGACGACGAACTCTCTCACAAGGGTCAAGAACCCACGAGCGTGTGCCATTCGTCACCCGGGCGGGTGACGGATGGTCACCCGAGGCCCGGGACCCCGGCAGGAGGGGCAACGGGGTCACATCGAACCGGCAAGGCTCCGATGCGGAACTCGGATGACGGCACACCTGTCAGCAGTCCTTGCATGACACAACGAGGCGGGTCCCCATGGGGACCCGCCTCGTTGTTGAACACGGAATCAGGCCTAGCCTAGATGCACCAACATGGTGCCGTGCAGCAGCCATGAATCGGCGGAATCAGGCATAGCTAAAGAACCCACGACCAGTCTTACGACCGAGCCAGCCAGCCCGGACGTACTTTCTCAGCAAGGGGTGCGGCCGATACTTCGGATCACCGAATTCGGACTGCAAGACCTCCATGATCGCCAGCGTGACATCCAGTCCGATGAGGTCGGCCAACGCCAACGGACCGATGGGATGGTTGGCGCCCAGCTTCATCGCCTCGTCGATATCCTCGGCCGAGGCCACTCCTTCGGCGAGCACCCCCACCGCCTCGTTGATCATGGGAACAAGGATCCGGTTGACGATGAATCCCGCTTCCTCGTCGACCTGAACGGTGGTCTTGCCGACGGTGTGGGCGATCTCGGTGATCGTCTTGACGGTCTTGGGCTGCGTGGTGGCGCCAGACGTGACTTCGACCAGCTTCATCACCGGAGCTGGATTGAAGAAATGCATGCCTGCCACATCGTGCTTCAAGCCCCTGGCCAGTGCCGTGATCGACAACGACGACGTGTTCGACGCGAGGATGGCGCCCTCGGCGGCGATCCCATCCAGCTTCTCGAACATGGGCCGCTTGACGTCCATGGTCTCCGACACGGCTTCGATCACCAGCTCGCAATCGAAGAGGTCCTCAACCTCAGCCAAGAGCAGATTGGCGGCGATCCGGTCGACCTCGTCCTGGGTCATCTTGCCCTTCGAGACCTGCTTGTCCAGCGAGGCAAGCTGACGATTACGTCCTTTCGTGGCCAGGTCCAGATTGACATCGGCCAATTGCACGGTGAACCCCTCTGCCCGGGCGAACACCTCAGCGATTCCAGCACCCATCGTTCCGGCGCCTACAACTCCTACCAGCATCTATTTCTCCTTCTGTGTCGTCAGACACGTCCGTGATACGTCATTGTCGTATCCTACTTGTCCTGGAAAGGCGCGGGTTTACGCTTTTCCATGAAGGCAGCCATGCCTTCACTGCGGTCTTCGGTGGTGAAGCAGGACGCGAAGTACACTGCCTCCAAGGCGATACCAGAATCAATGTCGGTCTGGATACCCACCCCGATCGCCGCTTTGGCCGCGCGGACTGCCGCCGGAGCCCGGGACGCGATTCCTTCGGCCATCGTCATGGCGGCGGGCATCAACTCCTCAGGCTCACACACTGCGTTGACCAGTCCGATGGCCAGTGCACGCGAGGCATCGATGTCGCGCCCGGAGAAGATGATCTCCTTGGCGAGCCCGATGCCGACGGTGCGAGCCAAACGCTGGGTCCCCCCGAACCCAGGACAAATCCCCAAGCCAACCTCGGGTTGGCCGAAGACAGCCTTCGACGACGCCAGGCGGAGATCGCAGCTGAGGGCCAACTCACACCCCCCGCCCAGCGCGAAGCCATTCACAGCGGCGATGGTCGGCATGGGCAGGGTCTCGATCCGGCGGAAGACAGCATTGCCAGTACGGGAGAACTCCTCGGCCTGGCGCGGCGTCATCCCTGCCATCTGCCGGATGTTGGCTCCCGCCACGAAAGCCCGCTGACCCGCACCGGTGAGGACCACGACGCGGGGCTTGTCGGCCAGGATCTGGTCCACAACCGCGTTCAGATCCGCCAAGACCTCCGTGCTCAGCGCGTTGAGGGACTCGGGCCGGTTGATGGTGACCACGCCCACCTGGCCGGTCACAGCGTACAGGACTGTTGTCATGGTCCTCCTCAGCATCTCTCGTAGACAGAAGCGATTCCCATGCCACCGCCGATGCACAGTGCGGCCAGGCCTCGGCGGGCGTCAGGACGCTTCGCCATCTCGTACAGCAAAGTCACGATGATCCTGGCCCCGGACGCGCCGATGGGATGGCCCAGGGCGATCGCCCCGCCATTGACATTGAGGGTGTCAACATTCAGCCCCAACGTGTTGATGACGGCCTGAGCCTGGGCGGCAAAAGCCTCGTTGACCTCGCAGAGATCCAGGTCGGACACGCCGAGCCTGGCCGCTTCGAGAGCCTTCTTGGTGGCGCCGATCGGGCCAGTGCCCATGACGGACGGATCCACTCCATGCTGCCCATAGCCGACGAGCTTGGCCAGGGGGGTCAGTTTGTACTCCCGGACAGCCTCACTGGACGCCAGCACCACAGCTGCCGCGCCATCGTTGATACCGGAAGCATTGCCTGCTGTCACCGTACCGCCCTCCTTGAAGGCCGGACGCAGCTGCGCGAGAATCTCCAGCGAGGTCTCGCGCGGGTACTCGTCGGTGTTGACGACGATCTCGGCCTTCTTCGTCTTGACGGTCACCGGGACGATCTCATCGGCGAACCGGCCGGCCGCCACGGCTGCCAAGGCCCGCTGTTGTGACCGCAACGCCAGCTGGTCCATCTGCTCGCGGGTGATCCCCCACTGCTGAGCGACATTCTCCGCTGTGATCCCCATGTGGTAGTTGTTGAAAACATCGGTCAAACCGTCGCGCACCATGGTGTCGGCCAACCCCGTGTCGCCCATCCGGGCGCCCCAGCGGGTCGACATGGACACGTAGGCGGCGCCGGACATCGACTCCGTGCCTCCGGCCACGACGACGTGGGCGTCACGCGCCTTGATGGAACGGGCGGCTTCCACGACCGACTTCATGCCCGAGCCACACATCATGTTGATGGTGGTCGCGGGAACGGTGACCGGCAACCCGGCTCCCATGCCTACCTGGCGGGCGACGTTCTGGCCGAGTCCGGCGGTCAGGACACACCCGAGGAGGACCTCGTCGACCTGATCCGGGGCGAGGCCCGCTCGTACCAATGCTTCTTTGACCACGATGGTCCCCAAACCGACGGCCCCCGTGCCCGCCAGCGCCTGGCCGAACGACCCAATAGGGGTTCGGCAGGCGGATACAATAAATACATCTGTCATGTGTCTCCTCCATTGAATGTGACTAATTGTCAGTGTGCCCTCACAAACGGTTCGTGAGGGCTTTTGCTCCATCCTAGAGGACCGCTGAGAAGTGTGCTCAGTTGTCAACTAGATATCCAGGTGCGGTTCGATCCTTCTGATATCGGCAGTACGAGTGCCAGTGTGTACGCTGGCCCATCGATCAACACGGGACCGATGCGCCAGCCTGCACACGTGGTGACACTGGTCAGATGTCGCGAGAAGATTCCCGGAAATCTGTTAAGTCAGCCGTCGCGGAACTGGACTCCGTACCCTCCGGCCGGATAGGACCAGGACAAGGCCCCCGGTGAGGCCACGGCGAAGCAGGTGCCACACTCCATGCAGGCGGCGTACTCGGCCTGGACGGTGCCGTCCGCAGCCTTGGAGTAGACCTGCGCCGGACACACGGCGATGATCCGGTCGGCTGTGCCCGTCGCTTTGGCCACCACCTGATTGACCACAATGTGGCTTTCTTCTTCGTTGAGAATGAAACGATTGCCGGCCAGACGCTCGGCGACTGGAGCTAGTTTCATAGTGCCTTCACTGCCTTCCAGCCGTCGGAGGCCAGGTGCCTCAATTTGACGCGGGAGCCCTTGAGGACTGCCCTCGCCGTCGGCAACAGATGGCTGCGCGCGGTGGTGTCCAGGTTGTAGACCGACCGCATCACATCAGCCAGCAATTGTGGGTACGCACCGTACATCCGCTCGTTCTCCAGGAACCCGGGAGCCTTGGCGTAAGTGTGCATGTCCTTGCCGACGAAGGATTCGTCAAGGACTGTCTGGTAGGCGCCGAGGCCGACCGCTGTCACGTCGTTGGCGGCGATAGCCTGGGCAATGCCCTGCGCCGCCGCGACCGCCGACCCAGTGGCCAGATCCATGCCACGGATCGTCAACCCGGTGTTCAGGGTGAGCCCCGCGGCGTCTCCGATCAGGATCAGCCCATGATGGACGATCTGTCCCATCATGGCCTCACCGCCCTCATTGGCCAGATGGCAGCCATACTCCATCAGTTCTCCGCCTCGGACCAAGGAATCCACCAGGGGGTGCGCGATCAGGTGGTCGAAAACGTCGACCGACTTCACGCCCTTCTTGACCAGGTCGTCAAGCCGCAGTACGACCCCGACCGAGATGGTGTCCTTGTTCGTGTAGAGGAAAGCGCCATTGCCGACGCCCATGGTGATGTCTCCCACCAGGCCATAGGCCACGCCATGGCCCTCCTCGACGCCGAACCGGTCCTCGATCTTGTCCGCGCCCAGCTTGATGAGGGCTTTGATCCCGACACCTTGCTGATCCATTGAGGGCTTCTCCCGAAGCCCGGCAGCGCGGGCGATGAAGGAGTTGGCGCCATCGGCCGCGACGACGACACGGCAGCGCAGTTCGTCCTCACCCGCCTTGACGCCCACGACCTGGCCGGAGTCCATCAGCAGACCGTCAACCTTGACTCCCGTCATCACCATCGCGCCCGCGGCTTCGGCTTGCTCGGCCAGCCAGGCGTCCAGATGAGCACGCAGGACGGTCACCGCGGTGCCCGCGTCG
>WREX01000051.1 GCA_009779115.1 Propionibacteriaceae bacterium | reverse complement strand
CAGTCTCATGGATGACGAGTTTGACCAAAGCGGAGGTGTCGGCGTACCAACTCATCTTCTCAGTACCGCTCGTCGTCGCGCAGGTGCGTCAAAGCTGTTGTTCCCACGTGATCGCCGTCACTGTGGTGAGGCTCGGGCAGGTCGTCCAGTGACCGGCGTGGACCACGGGCACGCCCGCTGGCAATGAGTCTGTCCAATCGCGTTGCAGGAAGCGGTACGACTTGGGCCACCTCTCGTCCATGCTCGGTGATGATGATCGACTCTCCACCCGCTGCCATCCGTACCACCGCCGATGCATTCTGTTTGAGTGCTCGAATCCCGACTGCTGTCATGTGCTTCATCGTAGCACAATGGCGATGCAGACGAAGGCCATGGAGATTGCCTCTCAATTGCGATGTGACCACATTCCGCAGTGGCGTACTGAGGAGAATTGCCTTGTCGAGAAGTGCCGGCCCGGGGGAAGCGGTTCAGATGCTCGGCAGATCGGTGTACTTGAAGTCGTCGCCGACGTGGATGAGGGGTTGGTGTTTCGCGGATGCGAGGGCGTAGGAGAAGCAATCACCCAGGTTGAGGTGTGCGCGGTGCCCGGATCCTTTGCCGAAGTCGCGGTAGGCGGCTCGGGCAATCAGGGCTTGCTCGTGATCGAAAGGTACGATGACGATTCCGTACCCTGTGAGCAAGGTGTCGAGGCGGCGCTGGTTCTCGGGGCTGTCACGCGAATCCAGCACTGCGTACAGTTCGACGAGTGTGGCAGCCGACATTGTCGGTGATGGATCGTCTTTCAGCAGGTAGTCGATGGCTTCCCAGCCAGGTTCGCGCTGCCAGATGGCGACAATGGCAGATGTGTCGACGATCATACGGGCAAACCCGCCTCATTGTAGAGGGCGGCCTGGCGATCTTGTACTGCCTGAATCTCGTCGGGAGTGAGCGCATTCCAGATGTCAGCCAGTACGGAGTCCACGTCGGGGCTCGCAGTCTTGTCCAGAGCTTCAAGCTTGGCGGACACGGCCTCGTTAATGGCCTGCACCTGGGTGACATGAAGACGCTTGGCCAACGTCGCGACAAGGCGAACTGTTTCAGGGTTCTTGACATTGAGACTCATATACCCACAATACACCCGGGTGTAATTTCGTACACCTTGGTGTATTTCGGGAATGATGATGCTTCGAATGGGGGAGTCGGCAGCGTGAGTACGACGAGCCCTGGGATGTCGACGCAACTGACATAGCTGAACTGTCGCTGACACGTGCTGGCTCCCGGTGCCTGCGCCGTAGCCGGGACATGGTATTTCAGCTGGCTCCAAGCCGACCGTGGATAGCCACCAGAGTGGAGTCGTGTGGCCGTAGATCTCTGCTGATGATGTCCAATCCATCTCAGGCGGGCAGTGGCCCGAAGTATTCGGCAGGAAGCGTGTGAATCGGCGTCGTGCCAGCGGCAGGGATCTGGCACACCAGGAACCGCCAGGCGTTGAGGCTTGCCCAGATGCAGGTTCCTGTATCGTCCCAGGTCACGGCATTGGGACTGTCCGCTGTTGGCCATGAGGGCAGGTTGTCGAATCGAAAGTGGGTCCGTTCTGATTCGGTGTCCCAGATGCGGATGGAGTTGTCGGTACTGCCGCTGGCGAGGTGGGTTCCGTCGGGGGACCACGCCACTGCGTTCACTGCGCTGGTGTGGCCGGCCAGAGTACCGAGTTGTCGTCCGGACGTGGTGTCCCAAATGAGTACGGATTGATCGTAGCTGCCGCTGGCGAGGCGGGTGCCATCAGGGGACCATGCAACTGTCCATATCAGGCCAGTGTGGCCGGTGAGCGTGAGCAACTGCTGTCCGGTGGTGGTGTCCCAGATGCATACAGAGCGGTCGTCGCTGCCGCTAGCCAGTCGGGTGTTGTCGGGGGACCATGCCACCGAATTCACCCCGCCGGTGTGGCCAAGCAGTGTTGCTGTCGGGTGTCCTGTGGTGGGATCCCAGATCATGATGGTTTCGTCATCACTGCCGCTGGCGAGGAGCGTTCCGTCGGGTGACCACGCCAGTGAATTCAAGCAATCGGTGTGGCCAGTCAGCGTGGCGACGCGTTGCCCGGTGGTGGCGTTCCAAATGTGGATGGTTTCGTCGTCACTGGTGCTGGCGAGGTGGATGCCGTCGGGGGACCACGCCTGCGTATTCACACCATCAGTGTGTCCGACGAGTGTGGCGACCCGTTGCCCGGTGGTGGTGTTCCAGATGTGGATGGTTCCGTCGTCGCTGGCGGTAGCGAGTTGGGCGCTGTCAGGTGACCACGCCACTGCCCACAGTCCGCGGGTGTCTCCGGTGAGCGTGCTCTCCTGGTGTCCTGTGGTGGTGTCCCAGATTCTGATGGTGTCATCATCGCTACCGCTGGTGAGTCTCGTGCCGTCAGGAGACCATGCCACCGAGTTCACTGCGCCAGTACGGCCGGTGAGTGTGGTGATGTGCTGTCCTGTGGCGGCGTTCCAGACGAAGATGGACCCACTGGCAGTGCCGCTTGCGAGCCGAGTACCGTCGGGCGACCAGGCCACTGACCACACCGAGTCCACCTGGCCAGTCAGCGTGAGGGTGGGCTGTCCAGTGGTGGTATCCCAGATGATCACGGACCGGTCGGGGCTGCCGCTGGCAAGGTGGGCGCCGTCGGGGGACCAGGCCACTGCCCAGACGGGACCGGTGTGTCCAGCGAGTCGGATGGGCTGTGCAGTGGTGGTGTCCCAGATGATCACGGATCCGTCCCAACTTCCGCTGGCAAGGTGGGCGCCGTCGGGGGACCATGACACCGACCAGACCCGGTCGGCTTCACTGGTGAGTGTGGTGGAGTGTCCGCTTCTGGTGTCCCAGATGCGAATGGATCCGTCGGCGCCACCGCTGGCGAGCTGAGTGCCGTCGGGGGACCAGGCCACCGCGTTCACCGCCCTCGTGTGTCCTGTCAGCGTAGTGATATGTGCCCCGCTACTGGTGTCCCAGATACGGGTGAACCGGTCGGAGCTGCTGGCCAGATGGGTGCCGTCGGGGGACCAGGCCACCGAGATCACCGAGTCGGTGTGTCCAGTCAGTACGGCGACCTGTCTGCTGGTGTTCGTGTTCCAGATCCGAATGGAGCCGTCTCCACTGCCGTAGGCAAGCCGGGTGCCGTCGGGGGACCAGTCCACCGAGCTGATCCCGTTTGTGTTGGTGATGAGTGTGGCGGTCTGTCTCCCGGTGGTGGTGTTCCAGATACGGACGGACCCGTCGTCGCTGCCGCTAGCAAGGTGCGAGCCGTCGGGGGACCACGCCACGGTCCACACCTGACCGGAGTGGCCGACTACGTGAAGGATACCCACTTTGGCACCAATACCTACGGACTCGTCAGGTACGATGGCCACCCCCGGGACCTCACCGAGGGCATTTGTACTGCCTGAGCACCTGATCACCCACAAGCCCCGAGCATCCACATTGGCGAAGGTGCAGCCAGTGACGTCACCATCCCTCAGTGTCGTACCCCGAAGAATCGCCTTGTCGAACCTCGCCCTGCTGCACTGCGATGAGAGAAGGTAGCTGAAAGACAGATCAGCATTCTCGAACGATGCCCGTGTGAAGTCGCATCCGTCGAGGATGCAGTTGCGCATCTTCGCTCCAGTGAAGTCTGCTTGTGTCAGGTCGCATGTCCACTCACCGCGAATCTGGAGGCCATCCAATTCTGCCCCTGCCAATCGAATACCGGCCAAGGATGGAACAGGATCATGATCCTGCCCCCGGGCAAACTGCCACAACGCATACCGCAGAATCATGGTGGTCGTCAGGACATCCCCGATCGTGACCCACCGTCGAAGAGTCGCCATCACCCTTGGATCGTGCGCATCCGAGGACTGGTCTTCTGCCTTAGCGAATAACTGACCGAGCAAGTCGAACGTTTCCATGTCGAGCGTGTCCAAGCTCGGCACAACGCCAGCCCATTTCTCAGCCCGGTCCTCCTTGACACAAGAGAACAAGTGCAGTGCCAAGACCCGTGTGTTCGTCAACGTTCTCCCCATGAACAGCCATTCTTCGATGAGTGGGGCCCTCCCTTTCCCCAGACAAATCCTATCTGTGTGCCGATGCTCTTCAACAAAGAGACCAGACAGGTGGCTCCAGCCCAACTCCACAGAAGAGGAGCATCAACGCGAAGGTTTCACTCCTATAACGCACGACGTCCTACCAAACTGTCCGCGTTGCGCCGCCAAGTTCCCACTCACACGCCGCTGTCGTCCTCGTCCAGAACAAGCTCCTCGGGCACATCCCCCATCGGCTCCCAGATGTTGCGTCCTTCCCGGGCGAACTCCCGTACCGCATACACGAAAGGTCCTGGCGCATCCGCATGCACCCAGTGTCCGGCGCCCTTGACTTTGACCTGGCGGATGAGAGGGAACAGGGCTTTCATCTGGGCGAACTGTTCGGGTGAGGTACGGCTGGACCGAGTGCCTGTGATCCACAAGACCGGACGCTCGAAGCAAGCACTGACAGCAGGCCAGATACCGATCAGTTCCATGTCCCGGCGCAGGAGTTCCAGGTTGATGATCCAGTGCCAGCCCTGATCTGAGGATTGGAGGTTTTGGAGCAGGAAGCCCAGGGTTCTCTCATCGTGGACGGTTCTTTTCAACAGGTCACGGGCGTGTCGGCGGTCGGTCAACTGGTCGAGGGGGAGGGCGGCCATGGCTTCGGCGTACTTGGCGAACACGGCCATGGGAAGCTGGGCGGCTGACGTGTCCTCGATGACCAGGCGCTCGATGTTCTCAGGGTGCGTCAAGGCGGTCATCATGGCTATCCGGCCACCCATCGAGTGGCCGACCAGGCAAACCGGAGCGTCCAGACCACTCAGCACTTCACCCACGCGATCCGCCTGGCCTTCGTAGGAAAACGTGTCAGACCATTCGGATTGGCCGTGGTCGGGCAGGTCGACCAGCAGGGACGAGTCCGGCAGCAAGCGTTTGGCAATGGTCGTCCAGTTGCGCCCTTGGCCGAACAGGCCGTGGAGGAAGACGTATCTGGGCGGCTGGTTGCCGATGGTCAACAGGTTCATGCGCGGTGCTCCCAACAAGCAGTGTGCCAATGGCGGCGGTCGTCGACGGCGTGCTGTGAACCCAGCGAGGGGGTGTCGGGCCACGCGACGATATGGGCGGTACCAGGCGGAATCATCGCCTGGCACCCAGGGCAGCGGTACGACTTGGAGGCTCGTGCCCCGGGCATCGACTGCACGATCCAGCGACCGTCGGCTTTCGACTCGACCCTCGCGTGGGCCGAGGAGAGCGGGCGCGGTGCTTGGAGATGTTTGGACCAGCGCCGGGTCACTGGTCCTGGCTTTCAGGGGCGACCGGAGCCCAGACGTCTGCCTCGCGCTCGGTCTGGCTGTCGGGGGCGGTCGGGGCCCACAGGATTTCCTCGCACCCGGCCTGGGTGTTGGCGTACCGTCCGAGGATGAATAACAGGTCGGACAAACGGTTGATGTAGCGGATGACAGCTTCATTGACAGGGATGGATTCGGCGGCTGACCAGGTGGCTCGCTCTGCGCGGCGCACCACTGTACGAGCAACGTTCAACCACACGGACGCAACCGACCCGCCTGGCAACAGGAAAGACCTCAACGCGGGTAACCCGGCCGAGAACTGGTCGCACCATCCCTCCACCCGGTCGATCTGCGCCTGCCCGATCCGGACCGCCGGTCCTGTGTGATCCAACGGTGTCGACAGGTCCGCCCCGACATCGAAGAGGTCGTTTTGCAGGATTGACAAGACTTCGCACAGGACCGGTCCAGGATCGCCGAGCCCGAGCGCAGCCCCGATGGCGCAATTGGCCTCATCCAGGGTGCCGTACGCTTCCAGGCGCGGATCGGTCTTGGGGACCAATTGATTGTTCGACAGACGTGTCGTTCCTTGATCTCCCGTACGCGTGTATATCCTGGTTAGGTTCACCATGGTTTTAGCCTAGCAAGAAGGTAGTCAATGTCTGGTCTGAAAAAGTTGGTCGTCGTCGGCGTCATGGCGTGTCTCGCCGGTCTGGCGAGTTGTTCGAGTTCACCGTCGACCCCCTCACCGAGCACGCCCGCTGTCAGCGGGCCTGAGACTCCCTCAATCACCTTGACCTCCCCGGCGTCCACCACGACTGAGGGAGCGGCTGGTGACACCGTCGCCTGTGCATATCCGGCTTCCGGCACGCCCGCCAAGCCGGTCTCACCGCCTTCGACCACCGACATCCCCGCCACCGGTACCGTGACCGTGACCATGCACATGGACGCTGGCGACGTGGTGATGAACTTCGTGCGCGACAGCGCCCCCTGCGCGGTCCATTCCTTCGAGTCCCTGGCCTCCCAGAAGTATTTTGACAACACCTCCTGTCATCGGCTTGTCCTGGGTTTCGTCCTGCAATGCGGCGACCCCACCGGCTCCGGTTCCGGCGGTCCGGGATACAGCTTCAAGGACGAGTTGACCGGTTCGGAGACCTATCCGGTCGGCACCGTGGCGATGGCTAACTCGGGAGCAAACACCAATGGATCGCAGTTCTTCATCGTCATCGGGACCACCTATAGCCTGCAACCGGATTACACGGTGTTGGGCACAGTCGATGCCGCGTCGATGCAAGTCGTCCAATCCATTGTTGACCAGGGAATTGACCCGAGCGACCCGCAGGGGATTCGTCCAGCGGAAGGCGGGCACATCCAGTCCGTGACGACTTCGTGACGAGCGTGGTGTGCGTCTGATCGTCGCCACCTGCGAGGTGGATTATTCGGGCAGGCTGACCGCCCATCTGCCCATGGCCAAGAGGTTGGTCATGGTCAAGTCCGACGGTTCAGTGTCGATCCATTCCGACGGGGGAGCGTACAAACCCCTCAACTGGATGGCAGCCCCTTGTTCCATGGTGATTGAGCACCAGCCCGACGATGACACCGTGGAAGAGATCTGGACAGTACGAAATCAGGGGTCCGACCAGTTGAGGATCGTGATCGCCGATGTCGAATCGGACCTGGATGTCGACCTGGGTGTCGATCCAGGCCTGGTCAAGGATGGTGTGGAGAAGCACCTGCAAGAACTCCTGGCCGCCCATCCACAGACCTTACGCAGTGACCTCAGCCTGGTCCAGCGCGAGTACTACACGGCCATCGGTCCGGTGGACTTGCTCTGCCGATCTTCGGCGGGAACCCATGTGGCCGTCGAAATCAAGCGGCGCGGTGAGATCGACGGAGTCGAACAATTGACCCGCTACCTCGACCTCCTCAGACGAGATCCTCTTCTCGGCCTAGTGGACGGTATCTTCGCAGCACAGGTCATCACCCAACAGGCCCGTACCCTGGCCCGAGACCGGGGCATCGCCTGTGTGACCGTCGATTACGACGAACTGCGGGGGATCGAACCCGAATTTGACCGGTTGTTCTGATCTGTCAGTCGTCTTGCCCAGTCCACTCGGCTGGTGGATCGTCGGCGAGGTAGGGTTCCCGGGAGTAATCGTCGAACGGCATCTCCAGTCCGACAGGGTCCTGGACAGTGAACTCGTGGACAGATGTCTCATAGTCTGTTGACTCGGCAAGCAGGGCTGGAGAACTGGGGGATTGGTCGATGTCCACGAGCTGGGGCTCTGCCGAGAACGTGATCTCCGGCAGTTCCGACCAGTCGTCGTCGCGGAACTGGGTGGCGGCAGCGCTTCCCAGGCTGAACAGGTTCCCCAGTTGCTGGGTCAACGAGCGTTTGCGCTGCTGGAGTGCGGTGATATCGGCCTGGAGCTTGTTACGTCGATTGGCCGCCTCCAGGGCGACATTCTGCTGCAGGTCGGCGATCTCGTTCTGAGCAGCCAACAACAACTGCTGGGCGTGTATGGTGGCGTCCCGGCGGATTTGTTCCGACTCTGAGACGGCAGTGTTGCGGATATTGGTCGCCAGCCGGGTTTCCTCGGCGATTTTTCCTGCGGCTGCTTGTTGCCGGGAGGTGATCTCCGCCAAAGCGGCCATCTTGGCTGTTTGGGCCTCTTCGAGCGCGTGATGCGCCTCGGACATGAGGTCATCGCGGGAGGCCTGCGCGGTGGCGAGGTTCTGGCTCGCGATCACTTCGGCCTGGTTCCTCGTCTGGGTCGCGGACCGCTTGGCGGTCTCGACGATGGCCTCGGCTTCGGTCTGAGCCTGGGACACCACGGCTTCCGCATGGTTCTGTGCGGCGACCAGGGCAGCGTCGGCATCGGCTTTCGTCCGGTCGAGTACGCCCTTGAGTTCGGCCATCTGCTCGTCACGCAGTTTCGCCATAGCATCGAGGACAGAAGTACGCATGCCATCAGCTTCACGGCGTGCTGTCGCTCGTACTTCCAGGGCTGCCTGCCCGGCCTCGGCGGTCAGGCGCTGGGCTTCGCGCGTGGCCACGGAGATGATTTCATCGGCTTTCGCTTGCGAGGCGTGGAGGATCTGGGCGGCATGCCCGGACAACCGGTCCACATCGATCTCGGCATTGGCGGCTTGCGTCTCGGCGGCCGCCCGTATCTCAGCGGCAGTATGTGCTTCGGCGGCGGCCTTCGCTTCCAAGGCGTCTTGCAGTTCCGCGGCCATTCTCGCCTCCACGGTCCGACGTGCCTCGGCTTCTGAAGCCGCTTGAGCATGCACCTTGGCCAGTTGGTTGCGAAGATCGACGAGCTTCTCTTCCAGCCCCCGTACGTAAGTGTCGACCTGAGACTTGTCGTAGCCGCGCATCTGGATTTGGAAAGTGCCCGCGGCCGTGGCGTTGTCCTCGAAGAGGTCCAATCCCTGGTGGGTGGTTGAAGACATGACTAGTCCTCCCAAGTGAATCAACCCGTTGTCTGACACAGTTGTCAGACAAGGCGCGATTCTACCCCTGATTTCTCAATAAAGAGACAGGAAATGGTACCTGCCAGAAACAGTACGCTCTGAGTCTCACGGACTCAGTGAGATTCTGCGGGTGGCTCGGTGATTTCCACCAGAACTCCACCTGCGTCTTTGGGGTGGATGAACTGGATTCGTGCCCCGCCCGTGCCGGTCTTCGGGGTCTCGTACAACAGGCGTACTCCCCGGGATCTCAGGACTTCGCTGACCTGGTCGACGTCGGCGACCCGGTAACACACTTGCTGGATGCCGCCACGGCCCTTGTTGGATTCGATGAACTTGGCGATCGTCGAGTCGGACGACAGGGGAGCGAGCAATTGGATCTGAGCTGACTGGGGAAGTTGATCGCCTGTGCCCAGCATGACCTCTTCGACACCCTGCTCGTGGTTGATCTCGCGATGGAGGACCCGGAATCCGAGAACGTCAGTGTGAAAGGCGAGAGCCTGATCAAGGTCCGGTACGGCATAGCCGACGTGGTCAACGCAAACAAATAGATCAGTGTTATCCATATCTCTACCCTTTCACATTTTCCATCGGCGTGGCGTTGCGCGCGAGGTGACGACCAGGGATTTCCGACACGCGTCTTCGGCAAACGTGTGTCCCAGGCCTCATAGTGCATGATGGATGGTGAGTGATCGGACAAATAGGGCTATGAAGGCGGATGTCATGGGCAAATGGGCCAAGCGTATCGTGGGCATCTTTTTGATCGCCTTCGTGCTGTATTTCGTCATCACCTATCCCCACCAGTCCGCTGGGGCACTCAACACATTCTTCGAAGCCATCAGACAAGGCGCAGTGCGGGTTGCTGGTTTCTTCGTCCACCTTGGCTGACGTGACCAGACCATGAACCACCGTCCGAGTCTGTTCGACCCCGAAGTCGAGCGGTACCTTCTGGTCGACGAGGGAGAATTCATCGTCGACGAGGTCGTCAAACATCCGATTTGCATGCTCATCCCGGGTTTTCTGACTCTGGTGGGCGTGGCCATCATGTTCTTGTCAACGTGGTTCACCCACGTGTGGCCCATTTTCCTGATCGTCGGTGTGGTGGTCGCCTTCATCGGTTTGACGAAGTTCCACGACTTGTCCATGGACCGATTCGTCATCACAAACATGCGTGTCTACCGGGTCGAGGGAGTCCTGAGTCGCCACGTGGCCACGATGCCCTTGACACGCATCTTGGACATCTCCGTCAACCAACCCCTCCTCGGCATGCTCTTCAACTATGGCCATTTCATCTTCGAGTCAGCCGCCGCCGACCAAGGCTTACGCAAGATCACCTTCGTCTCCAACCCCACCGTCCGGGACCTCACGATTCAGCGCGTCATCCAGCGAGCCGGCGTTCGCGCCATGGCCATGGCCCAAGAGTGGAATGACGACGGATCTTAGGTAGTGCGGCCTAGTTAGGCCAAGCCCGAATCGGTGCATCCAGGCTTGGCCTGAATCGGTGGTTTCAGGCCAAGGCCCGGTCGACAACTCCTCGGGCTTCCTCTTGAACCTGGGCGAGATGGTCGCGGCCCAAGAAGGACTCCGCGTAGATCTTGTAGATGTTCTCCGTGCCTGAGGGGCGGGCGGCGAACCAGGCGTTCTTGGTCGTGACTTTCAGACCGCCGATCGAGGCGCCGTTTCCGGGTGCCGTCGTCAAGGTGGCGGTGATGGGCTCACCGGCGAGTTCGGTGGCGGTGACGTCGCTCGGTGACAGGTGGGACAAGCGTGCTTTCTGCTCGCGTGAGGCCGGGGCATCGGTGCGCGCATAGGACGAGACTCCGAACTGTTCCTCCATGAGGCGATAGTGGGCGGAGGGATTCTGCCCGGTCACGGCCATGATCTCGCTGGCCAGCAGGTCGAGGATGAGACCGTCCTTGTCGGTCGTCCACGTCGTGCCGTTGCGTGTCAGGAAGGAGGCTCCCGCGGACTCCTCTCCGCCGAAGCCGAGTTCGCCGGAGATCAGACCGGGGACGAACCACTTGAAGCCCACCGGAACCTCCACCAGAGTCCGTCCGATGGAGGCGACGACGCGGTCGATGATGGAACTGGAGACCAGAGTCTTGCCGACTCCGGCGTTGGCCGACCAGCCCGGGCGATGGGTGAACAGATAGCTGATCGCGACCGCCAGATAGTGGTTGGGATTGAGCAGTCCGCCGTCCGGCGTGACGATCCCGTGGCGGTCTGCGTCCGCGTCATTACCGGTTGAAATGTCGTACTTATCCTTGTCAGCGAGGACATTGGCCATACAGTACGGCGATGAGCAATCCATCCGGATCTTGCCATCGTGGTCGACGGTCATGAAGGCCCAGCGGGGGTCTACTCGCGGGTCGGTGACCGTCAGATCGAGGCCCATGCGTTCGGCGATGTACTGCCAATACTGGACCGATGCCCCGCCCAGCGGGTTCGCTCCGATCCGTACTCCGGCCGTCCGGATGGCGTCGATGTCGACCACTGTGTTCAAGGCCTGGCAGTACGGGGTGCGGAAGTCGAACCAGGTGATGGTGTCCTGGGAGGCTGACCGGGGGACCTGTGCGGGGTTGCGCAGCAGTTCGTTGGCCCGGTTGGCGATCCAGCCCGTGGCATCGGTGTCGGCTGGGCCGCCGTTGGGCGGGTTGTACTTGAAGCCGCCGTCGCGGGGAGGATTGTGGGAGGGGGTGACGACGATCCCATCGGCAAAGTCGGTTGTGCGGCCAGCATTGTGGGCGATGATGGCTCGCGAGGCCGCGGGCGTTGGGGTGTACTCGCCTTCCTTGTCAGAGAGCACCTGAACTCCCAGGGCCGACAGGACCTCCAACGCGGTCTTCCACGCCGGTACGGACAACACATGAGTGTCTTTGGCGATGTACAACGGCCCGGTGGTCGACTGTGCGCGCCGATACTCCACGATGGCCTGCGTCACACACGCGATGTGCGCCTCGTTGAAGGCGCCGTCCAGGCTGGACCCACGATGGCCCGAGGTGCCGAACGCGACCTGTTGGTCGGGATTGTCGGGGTCGGGAACGATGTCATAGTAGGCGGCCACCACGGCATCGGGGTCGATGAGGTCTTCAGGCAGGGCGATCTGGCCAGCGCGGGGATGAGTCATGATTTCATCTTCCTCTTTTGGGCTTCGATCGGCAAACGATGTGTAGGCATGAGAGAATGAGCCTATGGCACAGCTTTCAGGCGCAGTTGACTTGTCCCAGTTGTCTTCCCCAGCAAGCACTTCGAGTCCGGGTGGGGTCTACGTCACCGAAGTGACCGAAGAGTCTTTCGAAGCCACAGTACGCAAGTCCATCCAGTACCCCATCGTCATCGAGTTCTACTCGGCGAAAGCCCCGGAGTCGGCTGCGATGGGCGACGTCTTGTCCTCCATGGCGAATGCTGCCCAGGGGGCGTGGCTCCACGCGAGGATGAACGTGGACACCTCTCCCCAGATCGTCCAGGCCCTCCAGATTCGCGCCGTTCCGATGGTGGTCGGCGTCCTCGGGGGACAACTGGTTCCTTTGTGGCAAGGGTCCATGCCCCAGCAGGATGCCGAGAAGATCATCGCTGAGTTGCTGAAGATGGCAGCCGGGAACGGCATTCTCGGCAAGGCCGAACCTCAAGCGGGGGCCCCTCAAGATGACCCCGAGCCGGCGCCCGATGAGGACCCCCGATACACCCCGGCGTACGAAGCGATGGCCCGCGAGGACTATGCCGGCGCCAAGGAGGAATTCGACAAGGTTCTGGCCGCCAACCCGGCCGACGTGCTGGCGAAGGTCGGCAAGGCACAAGCGGGATTGCTGGCCCGCGTCGCCGGCTTTGACGTGGCTGCCGTGGCCGCTGCGGTCGCCAGTGAGGACCCCAGTGTCGATGCCATCCTCGACGCTGCTGACCTCGATATCGCCGCAGGTCGAGCCGAGCAAGGTTTTTCCCGTTTGACAACGGCAATCTCCCAGACCACCGGGGATGACCGTGACAAGTTGCGGTTGCGCCTGCTGGAGTTGTTCGACACCCAGGACCCCTCCGACAAGGTGGTCCTGACTGCACGGCGGAACTTGGCCACGGCCCTGTTCTGAGCCTGAACCGGTGATCCTGACTGTCGCCCTGGCCGGGCTCGGTGCGGGCCTGTCCCTGATCGTCGCGATCGGCGCCCAGAACGCTTTCGTCTTACGTCAGGGCCTGCGTGGTCTCCACGTCGAATGGGTCGTCCTTATCTGCGCCGCCTCGGACTTCATCCTCATCAGCGTGGGCACCGGCGGATTGGAACAAGTCTCCCGAGTGGCGTCCTGGGCGCTACCCATCATGAAGTGGGGCGGCGCCGCTTTCCTCATCGGGTACGGCGCACTGTCGCTGAGGCGGGCCTGGCAACACCGCGCCCTGACCGACACCTCCGATCAACCAGACCAGACTCTCTGGGCAGCCCTGTTGACCTGCCTGGCTCTGACCTGGCTCAACCCCCACGTCTACCTGGACACAGTTCTCCTCTTGGGTTCCCTCGCCATCAGCCACCGCCCGTACCAGTGGTGGTTCGCCCTCGGCGCCATGGCAGCCAGCTGCGTCTGGTTCCCTCTGTTGGGTTTCGGAGCCCGCTGGCTGCGCCCAGTCTTCGCCTCCCCCAAGTCCTGGCGAATCCTCGACATCGTCATCGCCGCAGTCATGTGGGCAATCGCAGCCTCACTGATCTGGTAGTTGCCTCACTTGATCTTGGTGCGTTTGGCCGCCCGGTGGGGTGGTTCGACGTGCTGGGGGACCCACTCTAGCCAGATGGTGGACAGGGCAGGAATCTTGATTTCGCAGTGGGCGGGGAAGCCTCGGTGTTCGCCTGGGACGGCGGTCACGGTGCCGTTGGCGTAGTCACCGGTTCCGTCGTACTGAGTGGCGTTGGTGTTGAGGATCTCTTTCCAGGTTCCCGCTTGTGGCAGGCCTAGACGGTACCTGTCATGAGGGGTGGCGGAGAAGTTGGTGATGCAGGCGACCAGGCGGTTCTGGCCGTCGGATCGCAACCAGGCGAAGACGTTG
>WREX01000050.1 GCA_009779115.1 Propionibacteriaceae bacterium | reverse complement strand
TGCCCATCCAGCCGGGTGGGAGGTGGACCGGTCCTCACTCACGACAGTTCTGGGCGAAGAGTCAGTACGAGCCCTGGTGGCTGTTCACCCGAACAATCCAACGGGTGCCTTCGCCGACCCTTCCCTGATTGATCTCGCGGCCGCTCACGAGGTGCCACTGATCGCGGATGAAGTATTCTTTCCTTTCCGGGTGTCCGTACGACGTCCAGACTCTGCCGTGGATCCTCAACTCCGCAACGATGCCACGGTGATGCGTGACCTGCCTTCCAGGACAACGAACACATATCCTGGACGGTTGTCCGGCAACGAAACTGTCCTCACCTTCGGACTGGACGGATTGTCCAAGTCCTTGGCCGCTCCTCAACTCAAGCTCGGGTGGATTCGCTTGTCAGGACCTGTGTCAAACAAAGAACCAATAGCCCATGCGCTGGACGAGATCGCCGACACCTACCTCTCGGTCAACTCGCCGGTCGCGCTGGCTCTCCCCGATCTTCTCACCTTGGCGGACTCGACCGTGGCCCGCGTCACCACCCGTCTGACCAACAACCTCACCAGTGCGGCCGAGTTGTTCGGAGATTTGAGAATCCGTACGACGTACGGCGGATGGATGATGCTCCTGGACGTACCCCCGATCATGGACGCAGAGGCCTTGTGTGTTGCCCTGATGGAGCGCGCCGGGCTCTACGTCCACCCTGGGTATTTCTACGACCTGCCCGACTCAACGCTGGCCATCTCGTTGTTGCCCGACGAAGACCAGTTCCGCGAGTCCTGTGTCAGGCTGATGGCCGGGCTGACTATCTTTGCAGATGAACAGTGAACGGTAATGGTGTTGATATCAAGTAGAATCCAAGATCGGCTAGGGGAAGCCCGGATCCATCGACCGGCGGGCCAGCGTGCCGGCACAGGGTCGCCGAGCGGCCATGGATCGATGGATGCGGGCTAAGCCTGAATCCACCGATCGCTTGCGTCGCGAGCGGCACCAGATGGGTGCACTGGGCACAGCGACAACGTGAGGGCAGACTGGACGTCTGTAGAGCGTTGGCGATGGGGTCAGGGCGCCCATATGGGGCCGCGCAGCAGCAATGGATCGGTGGATTCAGGCTAAGGAGGAACCATGGACATGACGAACAATGTGACCGACACAGCCCTGATCTTCGAGGGCGGCGGCATGCGGGGTTCCTTCTCAGCGGGAGTCGTGACCACCTTGTTGGCTGAGGGAATTTTCTTCGATTACGTTGCCGGGATTTCTGCCGGAAGCTCGAACACCGTCAATTACATCTCGCGTAATCCAGAGCGTGCGCGGCAAAGCTTCGTTGATTTCGCCGACAACCCCAAGTTCGGTTCTTGGAAAACCTGGCTCCAGGGCAAAGGAATGTTCAACGCCAAGTTCATCTACGAGGAGTCCGGCCTGCCCGGCGGCCCCTTGCCCTTCGACTTCGACCGTTTCATGGCCAACCACGCCGAGTTCCGCATCGGTGGGTTCGATGTGGCCGCTGGTCAGACGATCTACTGGTCGCGTAAAGACATCCACCAAACCTTCGACCTGATGACCAGGGTACGGGCGTCCTCGTCGATCCCCATGGTCATGCCGCCGGTCACCATCAACGGCCGGATGTACGTCGACGGCGCCCTCGGCGTGGGTGGCGGAATCCCCCTGCCGGTCGCTCAGCGTGACGGCTACACCAAGTTCTTCGTCGTTCTGACCCAGAAGCGGGGGTACGTCAAGCGCCAGCAAAGACCGTCGGCCCCCCTGAAGGCGTACTACTGGAAACACCCGACCATCGCCGAAGGCATCCTCCACCGCGCAGGCGAGTACAACGCAATTCTCGAAGAGCTGAAAGACTTGGAGCGCCGTGGGCAGGCCTGCCTGGTCTTCCCCGATCACATGAACGTCACCAACGGAACCCGCAACGTCCCGGCTCTCCAAGCCACCTACGACGAGGGCATCGAACAGGCCCGTCGCGAACTCCCCCGCTGGAAAGAGTTCCTCAACCTGGGCTAGCCGAGGTATTGCCAACGTACTCACATCTGATTGCGCGCAACTGCGTGGCATCAGTCTCCCAGATGAGTACCCCGCACGGGTGGCCCTGGTTATCCCTGGGCGATCACCGGATAGACTGGGTGACTGCGCATCGTCGTACGTTACCGTCCTCACAATGACCTCGGCTTCACGGGTACCGATGGCGAAGACCAGGAAAGAGGCAGAGGCAATGTCTGATATTGATCCACGTCGTCCGATTGACGAAGATCAGTCTTGGAGGCCGCAACCATCCATGTCCGTGCCAGGTCCGGTGGAGGTCGTGTTACCGGTCGAGCCTCGCGCCTATCACGAGTTCTACCGCAACCCCGGCCTGCGCTGGTGGAAGCCACTGGTCGCGTTAGTCGCGGCCGCAGCAGCAGCGGCCATCGTGATGGTTGTGCTCCAGATGGTGTTCTTCTTGGTCAGCCTGGCCAGTGGTAGCGTGACCATCTCGCAGGTGAAGGCAGGCAATGTTTCGGCGACACCGTTGCTCTTCTTGGGCAACAACCTTGGTCTGGTCGCGTTGATCGGTGTGGCTCTGGTGGCGAACCGGTTTATCTTCAGGCAGCCGGTCGGCTGGTTCGTCTCGATCCAAGGCCGCTTGAGGTGGCGCCTGCTGGGCCGGTTCTTACTCATCGCGCTACCGTTTTTCCTTCTGATGATGTGCATCCACATCGCCATCCGGGGCTTTCCAGCCCTCAAGATGGACGCGAACACCGTCCCGATGATCTTGATCGTCTTGTTGACCACGCCACTGCAATGCGCAGGCGAGGAGTTTGCGACGCGTGGCCTTGTGGCCCGCTGTATCGGCGCATGGTTCTCCCACGAGACCCTCGGCTGGGTCGTGTCCACCGCTGTGGCAACCGCCATCTTCATGGTGTTGCACGTGTCGAGTGATCCATGGCTGAATCTGTTCTACGTGTGCTTTGGCGTCGTGGCATCGTGGCTGGTGTGGCGCACCGGAGGCCTGGAGGCCGCGATTGCGGTCCACTACGTCAACAACATGGCGGGCCTGGTGTGGACTCCGTTCACCGACATGACTGGCATCTTCAACCGCCAAGCCGGTACAGGGTCGGCATTCGATCTGATCCAGCTCGCATGTCTCATTTTCTCCGTTGGCGCGATCTTGTGGCAGGCAAAGCGAATGAAGCTGCCGGTTCAGGCAGCCCCTGGGCAGGCATCCGGTCACCTCGATACCGCAGCCGATATCTGAGCTAGCCTGTGGACGCTTCCTGGACCGCGTCGTTCATGGCTTGTCCGGGAGTTTTGTTGCCGAGGAGGGCGCTCTCGATCTCGGCCTGTAAGGCGGTGGAGACGGAGTCGTAGTTCACCACTGTCGGGCGGTAAATCAAGTCGGCGTAACCAGTTTCGGCGGCGGCGAACAGTTCCGGCGACCGGGCGGTGACCGTGGGATCGGTGTAGCTGGACTTCCAGATCGGCAGCCAGCCCGAGGTGTACTGGTTCTGTACCGGTTGGCTGGTCAGGTAGGTGATCAACTGCCAGTCCTGGTCCGGGTGTGCGGAATTAGCCATGATCGACAGGGCCGTCGTACCGTTGATGCCTGGACGGGCCCCTGTGGGACCTTCGGGGGTAGGAAGGATGCCGATCTTTCCAACCACCTGGGACTGAGTCGGATCCTGCAGGACCGCGAAGAACGCCTCCCAGTTCAAGCTGAAAGCGGCCTGGCCTTGAGCCATGGCATTCGCGACATCCTCCTCCAGGAAGGTCATCGACGAGGGGTTGGACAGGCCGGCGTCAAGGGTGTGCTTCATCCATGTCATGGTCTGGACTCCTTCAGCGGAATTGACGGCGAGCGTTCCCGAAGAATCGGTGAACTGCCCGCCAAAAGCACCGAGGAGTTGTCCATAGTCGCAGACCAGAGCTTCAGATGGGGACCAACTCCAGGCGAATGGGTACTGGACCAGTTTCGCGTCCTTGATTTTCTGGGCGACAGCCATGACCCCGTCCCAGGTGTTGAGGTCGGCTTCAGTCGCGCCCACAGCGGCGACCATGTCCTTGTTGTAATAGAGGAACTTGGTCGATGGGCCCCGGGGAACTCCGTAGAATCTGTCGTCGTACTTGGCCGTCGTGTACACCCCGCCAAGCATGTCCTGCTCCCAGGAGGCCGGATACCGATCCGTGACATCCAGCACGATCCCTTTGCTCGCGAATTCAGCGGGCCAAATCACATCCATCAGTACGACGTCGTAGGCCCCCGTGGATGCAGAACTAACAATGGTGTCGTGTAGATCGTCGTACTCGACAAAGGTTGGATCAATGGTGATGGTGGGGTTGTCGGCTTCGAACTGGAAGATCATCGAAGAGATCTTGTCTTGGGTCAAACCGGTTTGTTTCATAAACAAAGCGTTCAGAGTGACCTGTTGGGCCCCAGTCTCAGTAGGGGTGGGAGCGGTGGACGGCGAGGAACAGGCCCCCAATCCGGTCGCGGCCAGCACAGCGGTCACGGCGATGAGAGATGATACGACACTACGCTTCCTCATCATGGAGAAACTCCTTTGATCCTTCTCACTAGCGGATTTGTACGGCTGTTCTCACTCATCACAAGGGGCCCAGTCATGCTCGATATCCCAATGCTCGTGGTGCCAGGGTTCTGGGAAAAAACTCGAAGACCACGGATGACAGGAATCCCACCCTGTCAGACTTTTTCTTTCAATTATAATACGGGCCTGGTTGCGGCCAAGAGGGTGGTGCCAGGTGGCTGTCCGATCGAGCCTAGTCGTAGACCTGGTCGGCCAGAATCTCTATCAGGTGGCGGTACGGCTTGCCCGTCGCCCGGGCCATGCCCAGTTCACAGGTACGGTTGCAGGAGGCATGAACGTCGGCCGCCAGCGACCGTACTTCTGCTGCCTCCGGGCGGGTGGCAGCCCTGGTCAACTCCGGATGGAGCAGTCCGCGATCTCCGGCGAACGCACAGCACCCCTTGTCGATGGGCACAGTCACCGTTTCGGCAACCGCCTCGGCGATGGCCAGAAGATGAGGCGTCAGACCGATCTCGATCGAGGAACAAGTCGGGTGAATAGTGATAGATGCCACCTTGGGAACCGGACCGAGCAGGGGAAGGATTGTCTCGGCAACAAACTGCACACAGTCGATCACGCGTATCCCGGGCTCCCCCGCCAGCATCCGCATCAGGCCCTGCGTACAACTGGAGGCATCGCACACCACTGGGAGCCGGCCGTTCTCGGACGCTGCCCGGACTTGGGGGATGACGCGGTCGGCCATCCGCTGATGCCCGCGTGTCATTCCTTTGGACGACCACACGGTGCCGCAACACATCGAGTCGATATTCTCGGGCACCCGCACAGTGATCCCGGCGCGGGCGCACAAGGCTTCGAACCCGGCCTGGACTCCCGCCCGACCCCTGGAGTCGGTCGTGACAGGCCCGAACATCGAGTTCACGCAGGCAGGGATATATACTGCGTCGGCCTGGCGCCTGGGTTGTGGACGGCGGCGAGACCGCCCACCCCCTGGCAGGTCGGTCGACCACAGGGGTACGGTGTCACTGCCCGCGATCTGGCGCGCCACCTCGTTCGCCCCCACGACGACACTGCTGACTGGCTTCAGGCTCTGCGCGGTTGACAAGGCAGAACTCGCCATATGAGTGGCCCCCGCCCAGTGATCGGCGGCCAGGGCCCAGCCCGCCTGAGCCAGGGGTGACGCCGTTGCGGCCCGCAGCTTCTTGGTGTACGCACCGGTGTCGATGCCGACCGGACAAGCGGTGAAGCACATCCCGTCCACCGCGCACGTCTGGATTCCCGCATAGACGAAGTCCTGACCCAGTTCCTTGGCCAGCGACCCTTGTCCGAGGGCCCGTGCACTGCTGATCTCCCGCTGGACCGCGATGCGTTGCCGAGGTGTCAGAGTGAGAGTACGAGACGGGCAGACGGGCTCGCAGTACCCGCACTCGACACAGGAGTCGATCATCGGATCAACGGCGACCGGAACCTTGATGTGCTTCAGATGGGCCTGCGGGTCGTCATTCAGCACCACTCCATCATTGAGCAGACCCCGCGGGTCGAACAGCCGCTTGACCTCTCGCATGACTTCGTACAACTCATCGCCGTACTGTTTCCGGACAAAGGGCGCCATGACTCGCCCGGTGCCGTGCTCGGCCTTCAGCGAACCGCGATGGGCGAGGACCAGGTCGACCATCGCGTCGGTGAACGCTGCATAGCGGTCGATCCGCCGGTCGAATTGGTCGGTGATCATGAAATGGATGTTGCCGTCCTTGGCGTGCCCGAAGATGACCGAGTCGGGATAGGAGAACTCCTCGAAGAGCCGGCCTAGCCCCACGCAGGTGTCCGCCAGGGATGCCACGGGCACGACCACATCTTCGAGCAGGGCGGTGGTCCCGGGACGCCGGGCGGCGGCGACCGACGCGTACAACCCCTTTCTCAGCACCCACAGTTGTTCTCGCACGCGCGGGTCAGCGGTCAAGGCGGCGGGCCGCTCGACGTGCAGACCAGCCAGCCGCGGACCAGCATCTGCAACAATCTGCCTGAGTTCTGGTTCGCTGGTGGACTGGTACTCGACCAGCAGTGCCGCTTGGGCCCGGGGCTGGATGGCCGAGATGATCTCAGGGCAGTCCGGCAGTGCCTGGCCGACCCGGATCGATGCCGTGTCCATCAGTTCCAGGGTGGCGGCCCCGGTGTCCACCAGGTCGGGAAGCGCCTGGTTGGCCGCGTGGAGGTCGGGGAAGACCAGCAATCCGGTCTGCACCCAGGGCCGTACTGGGATAGTCCGCAGTGTCGCCGAGGCCACGAAGCCGAGCGTGCCCTCACTGCCCACCATCAGATGGGCCAGGATCTGGACCGGGGAGGTGAAGTCGAGGAAGGAGTTCAGGCCGTACCCCATCGTGTTCTTCATCGAGAACTGTTGTTCGATGGTGGCTACCCAGGCGGGGGTGGCCAGGATCCGTCGGCGCAGGCGGGCCAGTCCCTCGAACAGGTCTGGTTCAAGCGAATGGAGTCTATGATCCGCGTCGCGGTCCGAGGTGTCGATGACGGTGCCCGACGCGAGAACGACCACCAGCGAATCCAGGGTACGGTACGTGTTCTCAGTGGTGCCGCAGGCCATCCCCGACGAGTTGTTGGCAACGACCCCGCCGATGGTGCAGGCCGCGGAACTGGCGGGATCCGGGCCGATCTGGCGCCCGTACGGCTCCAGGTAGGCGTTGACGCGGTTCACGGTGACGCCGGGCTGGACGCGTACCCGAGCCCCATCGTCCAAGACTTCAATCTGGTCGAAATGCCGTCTGACATCGGCCAACACGGCGTCGGTCCCCGCTTGTCCGGACAGGCTCGTACCTCCCGAACGGAAGGTGATGCCCATTCCGGTGGCCGCACAGGCCTTCAACAGGCGCGCCACATCGTCGGCGTCGCGGGGAACGGCAACTGCTTGGGGGTAGAGCAGGAAATGTGAGGCGTCGTGAGCCCGCGCCCGGATGGCGGTCGCGCCGGTCAACACCTGCCCTGGACCCAGGCCAACCACGGCTGGGTTCATGGCCGGGTCAGCGCTGGTACGTCGGGCTCAAGGTGGCCCGCCCGATGGTGTGGAACAAGCTCAGGAAGGCGGCTACCGTGCAGCCGGCACCTTCGGGCACATCGACGGCTTGATCCAGCGCGTGGACGGCGAAGACGTAGCGATGAGGGTGGTCGCCAGGAGGAGGCGCGGCGCCGTCGAATCCGAGGGTGCCGGAGTCGTTGCGCACCCGTACTGCTCCCTTGGGCAACGGGAAGTCGACATTGCCGAAATCCCTCGGCACCGACACGTGGCTCGGGGGAAGGTTGAGGACAGTCCAGTGCCAATATCCTGCCGGCGTGGGCGCGTCGGGGTCGAAACACGACACCGCATAAGCCCTGGTCTGGGGCGGGGCTCCACTCCAGGACAACTGTGGAGAGACGTTGGCGCCATCCACACAGTGGCGGATGTCCATCGGTTCCCCTTCAGTCACATCATCGCTTGTCAGAAGGAAAGAGGGCACGACCGGGAGCAGGGAATACGGCTCCGGAGGGTAGGGGCGAGTAAGGTCCATGACAGTCGAGTCTAGTACGACCCAATCCGAAAAACCCTATGAATTCTGAAAGCACACAGGCGCTATCGGTCGTGACCGGTCGCAGAGGACTGTTGGCCGTAGCTGAGAGCTTCCTGAGAGGAAGAAGTCTTGTTATGCTATCCTGGAGCGCATGCGTCGTGTGTCGTGGGAAAAAAAGATGTCTTCTTTGGGCATGTTCTTACTAGTCAGCGTTCTCGCAGGGCTCCTGGTCGCGGGGCTGGCGATTCCTGGTGCGGCTCTGGCCGGAGTGACGAGCACCACGGTGTACGCCTCCTTGACCAAACTGCCCGAGGAGTTGGCAACACCTCCCCAGGCGGAGCGGACCAACATCCTTCTCGCCGACGGGTCCACATTGACCCAGCTTTATGACGAGAACAGGGTCATCGTCAAACTGGACCAGATCGCCCCGATCATGCAGCAGGCACAGATCGCCATCGAGGACGATCGTTATTACAGCCACGGCGCCTTGGACCTGCGGTCCCTTGCGAAAGCCGTATTGAGCAATCTCGGAAGCGGTGACGGTGGTGGCGGTTCCACCCTGACACAGCAGTACGTCAAGCAGGTGCTCGTGGAGCAGGCGATGCAGCAGGACACCGACGAGAAGCGGCAAGAGGCTCTGGACGAGGCTCAGGGCCGTACTCTGGAGCGCAAGATCCGCGAGATGCGATATGCCATCGCACTGGAGCAGAAATTCTCCAAGGACCAGATCCTGGAGAACTACCTCAACATCGCTTACTACGGCGACGGGGCCTACGGCGTCGAGGCTGCCGCCCACCACTACTTCAACACCAGCGCGGCCAACCTGACACTCGCCCAAGCCGCCATGCTGGCCGGCATCGTCCAGACCCCGTCGCGTAACCCGGCCGACCCCGACACCCGCGCTGACGCCATCGACCGGCGCAATGTCGTCATCGACCGCATGCTCGAACTCGGCCTGATCAGTCAGTCGGACGCCGACACCGCGGAAGCCGAGACCTACGATCCGAGCCAAATCCAAAGTCAGCCGAACGGATGCGCGTCGGTCACGAACTTGGATTACATCCAGGTCTGCCAGTACATCTACAACACGCTCCTCTCCGACGAATTCTCGTCTTTGGGCAGTACGTCTCAGGAGCGGCTGGACAACTTGAACACCGGCGGGTACACCATCACCACCACGATTGACCCAGCCAAGCAGGCAGCGGCTCAATCAGCGATCTCCAACCGGATCGGTGACGCGGATCCGGTCAAATCGACGATGATCATGATGCAACCGGGCACGGGAGTCGTGTGGGCGGCGGCCCAGAACCGACGGCAGATCGGTTTCTCCGACGAGGATCTGCTCAACGGGAAAACATCACATGTCTATTTCGCACCCAGCAGCCTGGGTGGCGATGAAGGCGCTCAGCCAGGTTCGACCTTCAAAGGTTTCGTGGTGGCCGCGGCCCTCGACGCCGGCATCCCGCCGACCAAACAGTTCAACGCCCAGTACAGGATGGACTTCTCCAACGACTATTTCATGAGTTGCAACGGGCCAGTCAAGGCTGGCCAGGGCTGGGTGGTGTACAACGATTCCGGCGGCGGGGTCATGAATATGTACCAAGGCACGGCCAACTCGGTGAACACCTACTTCGTGCAGTTGGAACAGTTGGTGGGAATCTGTGCTTCGGCGACCATGGCCGATGCGGCTGGCGCTCAGGTGTCGAATCCGAGCGTCGATCCGGACCATCCCGACATTCTGGCCTACAACGTCGACCCCTCGTTCACCCTTGGGGTGGCCTATGTGTCCCCGATGTCGATGGCCACCGCGTACTCCACCTTCGCTGCCCGGGGTCTGAGGTGTGACCCTGTCGTCGTCGGGACGATGCAGGACCGGAATGGCACGCAAATGCCTGTTCCGAACGGGAACTGTCGCCAGGTGATCAAGCAGTCGGTCGCCGACGGGGTCAACGCCGTTTTGGCCAACCTATTCACCTATGGGACCGGAGCAGGGTTCGGCCTCAGTGGCAGGCCCATGTCCGGCAAGACGGGGACGACTGAGTACGGGTCAGCCGGATGGTTGATCGGGTACGCTCCCAATATCGTCGGAGTGGCTCAAGTGGCGGTGGACAGTAACGGAGTGTGGAGCCCGTTCTGGGCCCCACACATTCGAGGCGGCATGAAGAGCATGTCTGGTGTCAGACTGCCCAGCGGCACGTACCTTAACGGGTTCGGTGCTGCCGACGCTGGCCCGATTTGGCACGCCGCCATGGCTGCGGCCACGTCCGGCATGCCGGTGGAATCCTTCACGAAGCCAACAAGTGACATTCTCTATGGTAAAAAAGTCGTTCCTCCCGACACTTCCGGGATGAGCATGGCCGACGCCCAGACGGCACTTCAGGCGGCCGGCTTCTACGTCACCCAGACGCAGGTGTACGACAATTCTTCTCCGGGCACTCTGCTGAACATCAACTGCGAGTACGTCTATGGCGGAACCTGCACCATGAACATCTCACAGGGACCGCGTCCTCCCGATCCAACGGACACCGGCGGCGGTAATCAGCCAGGTCAGCCCGCGAGTCCGTCGACATCCAGCCCCACTCCTGGCAGCGGTGCCACCGGGGGCCGATAGCAGGTCCCGGTGATGGTCGGTTGCCAGGATGACCGTCGTGGTCAGCCGGTGAACGAGACCTCAGACAAATCCGACTGGAAAACGCCGTTGACGGCTGCCAGTTGGGTGATATAGACCACGACGAACTGTGTGGTTGTCTTGTCGAAGGTCAGGCTCGTGTCGGCCGTCGTCAGGTTGGCGGAGGTCACCGATGTCCAGTTCTTGATGGTGGTCATGTCGGGTGTGGTCACTGTCGACGCGTCCCCGGACGGGACGTAGATGGTCACGGCTGTCGGAGTCAGGTCCGTGGTGATGGAAATCTGGCTAACAGGCACGGGCGATCCGAGGTCGAAGACCAGACCGACTCCTGGCTTGTAATCGGGGATGTACGTCGCGGTCGGGTAGCGCTCGGTCTTCCATGCGGTGTTGGGGTCGCCGTCGTAGGCCAGCGAGACGAGGTCGTCGTTCTCCGTCGCGTCTCCGCCGTCGGTCTTGGCGTCGAAGACTTGCGCGGACACAATGGGCCTGACCACTGGTGCCTGGACGGCAGGGGGGCCCGCCGGATGGGAAGAGTTGTACAGCCCGACGATCAAGGCGGTGACCAGGGCCAGGACGACCAGGATGGCCAAGACGAGGAAGATGCGCGACCACCACCGGGCCTTGTCTGGACGGATCGGGTGCGTCAAGGGAGCCACCGGCTGGGTGGGCTCACTGTGTTCCAGGTGACCGGTGATCTCGGTGTCCTCGTTCGCTCTGCTCGTCCCCATGTCGAGTGCCATCGTGACAGCCTCAGTGTCCGCTGTGGCCGACCCTGTTGGGGCACTGGCCGTACTGGGAGCTGGCGAGACTGCTGCCGGGGCCACTGCTGGGACGATACGTGGACGCTGAACCGGGCTGGTGGGCGCGCGTGGAGCGATACGCGCTTGGGGCTGGAGGGACTCGGTGGCTCGTGCCGCAAGGTCGGCGGTGGGGTCCTTGGTCCCGATGAAGGCGGTCAGCGCCTCGGTGATGCCCTGTGCAGTGGCGATGTGGTCAGGATCGCGGATGGAGAGGATCTGGCGCGTCAGCCGGTCCAGGGGGCCTGGCGTCCCGGGCCTGATGGTCATCGGCGACTGCAAACCGTCGGCGGTCAGAGGAGCGGCCTGGAGACCGATGTCGGTCGCACCTGGCCAGGTGGCGGTCAGGCAGGCGTACATCAGCGCCCCACAAGCGACAACGTCCAAGGCTTCCATATCCATCCGGGACATCTTGGCATCGGTCTCGCGCGGTGTCAGCGCCTGGTCGACGCGCAATCCGGCAACCTTGACTCCGCCGGTCGGAGAGATCATCACCTTGGTCGGGTCGAGACGGCAGTGGTACAGGTGCATGGCGTGGATGCTCGCGAGCACACTGGCCACCTCGCGTACCACCCAGGCGGACTGGGTCCCTGTCAGGGGGCCGGAACGAAGGATCTCGGTCAGGGTGTGGCCCTCGGTCCACTCGGAGATGATGTACGCCTGGTCAGCGTCCTGTCCGGCGTCGAGGATGCGCAAGAAACGGGCGTCCATGGCCGCGGAAGCCTGTCCCGCCGCTTCGAGGACGGACATGGTGTGGTCGTCGTTGGGGAAACAGGTGGCAATGACAGGGCGGGAAAGACTTTCGTCGACGCCGGTCCAGCGGCTGCCCGTGCCGATCTTGCCGGTCAGTGAACCCAGACGGTAGCGCTCGGCGATCAAGACGCCTGGAACCAGCGGTGTGAGCCCGGTGAGGACCGGTTGGGCCTCCTCGGCCCCGAAAGGCGGCAAGTACCGGATGATTTGTGTGGGGATGTCCTGGGGGTCGGGCTGGGGCCCGGAAGCAGTGTCGGGTGTGTTGGGCTGATCGGATTCCACTTTTTTCTCCTTCCTCAGCATCGAACGGATCATAGTTTCCAGGTCCTGGATTTCGGGCAGATTGGTCATCTTCGCCAATCCCCAGTAAACACCAAGCCCGGCACATCCGGCGATGACGAGGCCGATCACTCCCAGAACCCGTCCAGGAAACAGGACGGTCTGGAGCCAACTGATGCCCCCGCCCACAGCCGCGCCGGGGATGGACAGTATCACCAGATAACCGGTGAATCCCGCGATAGGCGTCCTCAGGCCAGGCACAGCCCGGCGCAGCAGGATCCAGGACCACCCAGCACTGAGGATGTACGCCATGGTGTAGGCGATGGCGATGCTGGGGGCGACCCACACCGTGGGCACTTTGAGCAGCACGACCAAGACGGTGGCGACCACGCTGGTCACAGCGACGAATCCCACTTCGACAAAGAAAGGCGTCCGGGTGTTCGCCATGGCGTTGAAACCTTTGGACGTCATGAACCTCAGCGTGAAGGGGATCAGACCCACGGCCAGGATCGCCACAGTCCACCCGACGTACGAACCGCCTGAGCCTCTGCCGTAGGCAACCAGGCCGATCGGCACTCCCACGATGACCATGAGGACTGAAATAGGGACGATCACTGTGTAGATGAGCCTCAGATTGGACATCAACTGGTCGGTGTAGCGATCCCAGGCCCCGATCGCGGACAGTTTGGACAGCGACGGCATCAAGGCTGTGACCAGGGAAACGGTGAGCAAGCCGTGGGGGACCTGTGAAATCAATACAGACGTTTGGAATACGTAGACCCCGGCGCCGTGCCCGGCTGCGGTGGCCGATGAAGCCAGCCGAATGATGACGATGTAGAGCAGTTGGTCGACAGCAACCAAGGCCAACGCCCACTTGACCATGCGGGCCGTGGCCGCCAGTCCGGTGTGGAAGAAGTCGAAACGTGGACGATAGCGGAAGCCGACTTTCTTCAAGTACGGCACGAGAATCGCCGCTTGACAAGCAACTCCGAGCGCTGTGCCGATGCCCAGGATGGCGATTTGAGCGGAGGAGAAGGGCAGCGAGGTGTCGGAGTGGAAGCCCCAGACAATCGCGTACGTCCCCAGCATGAGGATCTGGATGACGTTGTTGAGCACCGGCGCCCACATGGTCGGCCCGAAGGTGCCCCGGGCATTGAGGATCTGGCTCAGCAGCCAGAAGATGCCGTAGAAGAAGACCTGCGGCATGCACAAGACACCCAGCAACAAGAGGGAATGATAATGGGCGGCCATCTCCGGTCGGCGCCAGGCGGAGTTGATCATCACTGCCATGACCACGGGAGTTCCGATCATCAACAGGACGGTCACGATGACCAGCAGACCGGAGAACAGGGTGACGATCCGGTCGGAGTACGCCTGTCCGCCATCGGCGTCCCGGCTCATCGCCCGCATCAACTGGGGCACGATCACGGCGTTGAGCACTCCGCCCAGCAGGAGCAGGTAGATGGTCGAGGGGATCTCGGAGGCGGCGGAGAACATATCC
>WREX01000049.1 GCA_009779115.1 Propionibacteriaceae bacterium | reverse complement strand
TACGTGTCACCGTGTCGACGATCTTGCGCGCCGACGAGTCGATGACCTCGTGGTCATAGGCCCGAAGCCTGATGCGGATTTTTTGTCCCGCCACGGCAGTTCCTCACTTCTCTGCTGGACCGGAGACAACCCCGGTTTTCGCTAGGTCCGCTCACACTGAGCGGTTCCGTACTCCGGCCCACGCGGTCGGGCGTGTCGCGGGTTTTAGTCCGCACTCATCCCCTGTTTCCTTGTGGGTGGATTCCAATCATTGATTGGGACCGTTGAGTTTACCAGAGGCCATGGTGGCACACCGCCTCCGCTCACTGCATCCGGAGCAACCTGATGATTCTGTCACACAGTCATAAATAGGCGCAAATCGGAATGTTCGGCCACTATAGATATTGCCAACATCGTCACAATGATACTTTCGTTCGCTTGCCTTGGCCGAAGATATCACTGTGACGCGGTTGGCAATAGCTGCTGTGGATTTATCCCGCTGGCTGGTGGATCAGTTGGCGGGAAGCCCGGTGGGTTGGCCCAGGACGGACCCGCCGTCGACCAGCCATTCGGAGCCTGTGCTGTAGGTGGCACCCGTGGCCAGGAAGACCATCATTGCCGTCACCTCGGAGGGCTGACCCATCCGGGCGATGGGCTGAGCTCCAGACAGGTCGTCCAAGTCCACAGTCATCGGGGTGGCGATCGGGCCAGGATGGACGGACACCACGCGAATGCCGTACTGGGCGAATTCGAGGGCAGCAGCCTTGGTCAGGCCACGTACCCCCCACTTGGAGGCGACGTAGGCGGGGATGTTGTCCATGCCTAGCAGGCCCGCGGTGGATGAGACGTTGATGATCACCCGGTCGCCGGTCAGTTTCTTCATCGAGGGCAACACCTCGCGCATGCCCAGGAACTCGCCTGTGAGGTTGACATCCAGGATACGTTGCCAATTGTCCAAGGTTGTGTCGGAGATCGGGCCGTACTTGATGATGCCCGCATTGTTGATCAGGACTGACACTGGACCGAAAGTCTTTTCGGCCGCTGCGACGGCGTCCTTCCAGGATCTCTCGGATGTGACATCCAGGTGGACGAAGGCAGCGGCATCGCCCAATTCGGCGGCCAGAGCTTGCCCATCTTGATCCAGCACATCGCCGATGACGACGCGTGCTCCTTCGGCCACCAGACCGCGTACGTGTGAGGCGCCCATTCCGCGAGCACCACCTGAGACAATGGCCACTGCTCCATCAAGCTTGCCCATGATGTCTTCCTTTCTTCTTCTCACGCGCATGCACGTGAGATAGCGATTATCGATTCGGGCAAGGCTAGTCACATGTATAGGCATACGTCAATACTTTGCCATGATGTTGTGGAAAGACGACTTCAGCGGGTGACAGGAGGGGTACGGTAGCCCCTCGGAGGGGCGATTTTTTGCTTGGTGACCGGTTGGGCGGCAGGACGGGAGCCACCCAGCAGACCCGACAAGCCACCCGTGGTGCCCGCGCCCGGGCCCGATCCCTGGGACTTTTCACGGTCCTTCTTCATCTGCTCCTGCTGGGCCTGCATCTCCTCCATCGAATAGAAGCCGGATAGGGCGATGGCGACAATCACGGCCAGGATGGTCGGAATCCACAAGGACCAGCTCAGCAGCATGGGCCCGGTGATCAGCACGACGATGTCGATGCCGCGAATCAGGTTGAACATCAGGCCAGGAGGCAGGGCGCCGAATCCGGTCTGCATCATCGGCATGGAATAGTTGGCGGACTTGGCGCTGATCCAGCGTACGCCCGCGAGCAGCCCGGCCACAGCGGTCAACAAGGCCCGCATGAATGCCCCGGTCAAGCTGGTGAAATGCGTGTCGGTGTTGATGCCCCAGAATGCGGCGGTTGTGGCCAGTGCCCAGATGACGGCCAAGATGGCGGGCACCGTGGCCATCGCCTGCCGGATCTGGGGGTTGGACAACGGCAAGGTACGGGCCAGCCCCTTGGTCCGGGTCATGATCCGCATGGATCCCAGCAATGGTACGAATGCGATCAGTAAAACTAGTGAGGAGATGAACGGGCTGAAGGTGTGGAAACCGAGTGCGGCCACCGCGTACGGGACGACGATACTGACCACGAACAACAGCAGTCTCTTCGGATAGCGCCACAGCCGCTGTATCTCCCGCCACACCAGCGCCGAACTCTTGACACCGTGCCCGCGCTTGGGCCGCACATGCCCGCGGCGCATCGAGTCACGTTCCACCAAGATGTCGCGCATCAAGGCGAAATCCATGGCGAAAGCCGCTCCCTGCATCCCGGCGATCAAAGAGCCGCCGGAGACGAGCCGGGCTCGGTGGATCATCCCCAGCCGTCGCAGAGCCACGATTCCGGCCACCATCAGCACGACACCGGCGCCGATCGCCACCCAGACCACCGAACTAGTTCCCGGGATCCGGTCCAGTTGCAGGCCGAACCAGTCCGCGGCCACAGAGACAATGATAAACAGGACTCCCACCGCGGCCAGTCCGAGCAGCCATTGGACTGTCGTGATCAACCAGGTGCGTCCCCACGTCTGTTCGGCGGCGGCCAGGGCGGTCAGCCCGGCGGCGCCCACGGCCATGGCAGCAGCCCAGCGCCAGATGTCGTTGATCCCATAGCCCGTCAGAGCGGCCAGCAAGCCGCCGAGTACAGCCGCGACCACGCCGACAGCGATGACCACGCCGACCAGGCGCTGCCACAGGAGTCTTCCCCGTCTGATCGGAGCGTCCATCAACCAGAAACCTTCAGCGGCCGAAGCGACCACGGGTCCGAACATGCGCGAGGCAGTCACCGTCAGGGCAAAGGCTGCCCCCATGACGACCCACGGCAAGAGAGTACGCCCGACTGTGCAGGAGTTGGTGTTGCATCCGGCCGCGGTCGCCTGTGCCTGCCAGACACCGCCGCCCAACATGGCGATGACCATGACAGCAGCGAAGACGGCCACATATCCGTCACCCAGAACCTGGAAGAAACTCCTCGTCGCGCGGCCACGACGCCAGTCACGGATCAGGTTCTTCAGATCGCGCTCCGACACCGGTTCGGGTGTGACGTCGATCAGGGAATGGTCCCAGGTTGGTATGTCGTACGCGGGAGGCTGGCTGTTGTCTGCTGTCTGATCAGTGACCTGCTCGCCTGGGGCCTGATCGTCCACGGCTTGCTGCTCCTGCGCCATCTTGGCCTGAGGTGGCTGGCCTGGCGCTTTCTGACTGCTTCCTTGCGCGGCGCCAGGACGGCTGTCACCCTCGGCCCCGGCCTCGCTCTCGCCAGCCTGCGCAGCCGGCGGATTTAACGGTTTCGCCTTGAACCCCTGGGGGGTCCTGCGCTTCTTACTCATTGCGCGCACCACCGATATGCACGGTCTTGGTGGCCACGGTTTCCACCAGCTTCGGCTCGTGACTTGCCATGACAATGGCCAATCCTTGTTCGCGTTCCTCTTTCAGGCGCTGGGCCAGCCACTCCACGCCCTCGACGTCCAAGCGCTGCTCAGGCTCGTCCAAGACCAGGACCTGGCGCGGACGCACGAAAGCCGTGGCCAAAGCCAAACGCCGGCGCTGGCCAGATGACAATGTTCCTGGCAGTTGCCCCGATTGGGGAACGAGCAGCACCTCCCCCAAGATGGCGTCCACAGCCTTCTCCGGATCAGGCAACCCGTACGCTCTGGCCAACAAGTCCAGGTGTTCGACCACCGATAGGTCGGGGAAGAAGTCTAGGTCGTCAATGACAGTTGCCATGGCTGCGCGCACTTTGGGATCGGATTCACGCAAAGGTTGCCCGTCGATGTCGATCGTTCCTTCGTCAGCTTTCTCGGCCCCGACCAGGCAGCGCAGGATCGTCGACTTCCCCGCGCCATTGCGTCCTGTCAAGGCAATAGCATCGCCTGGCCAGACGTCGAGAGAGAAATCCGAGACGACGACATGATCCCCGTACGCCTTCGTCAGATGTGCGACCCTCAAAATGGGTGTGCGTGCTTTTGCCATAGGGTCCATTGTGTCCCATCCGGGTTATGAAACCCCAATCCACCGATTCATGGCTGCTACGCGATCACTGTCACCAGAACTCCACCACAGACTGGGACATCTTGAAGCCATGGGCTGAAACAGTGTCCCAACAGATGATCCCGTCTTCATCAGCCGTGCAGGCGACAAGATCCTTCTCCCCAGGGCCGGTGACCGATGTGTTCGGGTAATCACTGCTGAGGGCGATCTGCCCGATATCCAGGACCGGAACGGCACTGACACCAGGCATTTGCTCGACAGCCATCACATCACCGGCGCATTGAAGGCCGGCACCATCGTCGGTGATGGACAACCCCTGCGTGCAGGGGACAGTGCTGCCCTCAGTCTTCGGATCTGAAGGGAGGGGCACGTCCAGGGTAGCGGCATGACAGGTGACAGTGGCGTCCTGATAAAAAGTACAAGCGACATTGTTATCTGCGGACTGAAAACCGTACAGGTCCTCGTCACCGGTCACACTGGGCAATTGGAAACTGGCCAGGGTGACTGTGCTCGCAGGCGGGTTCCCGCAAATCAACATCTGATCGACATTGTCCGGAACAGTGACTCCCTGCGGGCAGAAGACGTAATCGCCGCCATCCGATGGCATGTCGGGACTCAAGGTGACGACCGGCATGTCAGGACTGGTTGTGGTGCTGGTGGGGGACGGTGACGCGGAGCACGCCGCGAGCGACAGGATCCCGCAGGCGACAGCCGCGAGCGCGAGGCGTCGACGAGCAATGAAAATTCTCATAACGTCACAGTAGCATGATGATTTGTCACCGCGTTTTTCAGCCACCGGGCGTACACCTGACGCGGTAGACTGTCGTCTCGGCCCACGGGAAACCGGGTCCCAATCAGCTGGCCGAACCGTGAAAGGACACTCGATGGATCAAGGGACTTTTGAGACCTATGAATCCGAAGTGCGATCGTATTGCCGTACTTTTCCCACTGTTTTCACACACGCCAAAGGTTCCATCCTCCATGATCAGGACGGACGGCGGTTCATCGATTTCTTCAACGGGGCGGGGGCACTCAACTACGGGCACAATCCCGATTACATCAAGCAGCGCCTGATCGATTACCTTCAGTCGGACAACATCATCCATGCCCTCGACATGTACACAGTGGCCAAGGGCGAGTTCATCGAAGCCCTGGAAACCCGCATCCTCACACCCAAGGGCTACACATATAAACTGCAATTCCCCGGCCCGACAGGCACAAATGCGGTTGAGGCCGCACTCAAGCTGGCCCGCAAGGTGACCAAACGCACCAACGTCTTCGCTCTGATGGGCTGCTTCCACGGAATGACCCTCGGTGCTTTGTCCCTGACCTCGGACACCGGCAGCCGCGCCGGAGCCGGACTACCGCTCGGCGACGTGACCCACATCCCGGCTCCCTACCAATTCGGCGACGCCTTCGCGCTGGAGTACCTGCGCACCATCTTGGACGACGATCATTCCGGCATCGACAAGCCCGCCGCCATCGTCGTCGAGACCGTCCAGGCGGAGGGCGGGGTCTACGTCATCTCCAACGAGTTCCTCCAAGGCGTGGAAAGGATCGCCCACGAGCACGGCATCTTGCTGATTGTCGATGACATCCAGGTGGGCTGCTCGCGTACTGGCAGCTTCCTGTCCTTCGAACGCGCCGGCATCCATCCGGATATTGTGTGCATGTCGAAGTCGATCGGAGGGTACGGCTTCCCGTTCTCGTTGACCATGATGAAGCCCGAACTCGACATCTGGTCACCGGGAGAACACAACGGTACTTTCCGAGGAAACCAGTTGGCGATGGTCGCCGCCACAGCCGGGGTTGAGATCACGGTGAACGAGGATGTCGAGGCCGGGGCCCGGCGGCGTGGCGAGATCGTGAAAGACTTCCTCACCCGCGAAGTGGCCACCCTCGATGACCGCATCGAGGTACGCGGCCTCGGCATGATCTGGGGAATCGATGTTCACGAGGACGACCTCTCGGCCAAGATCAGCCGGGTGTGTTTCGACCACGGCGTGATCCTGGAACGTGCCGGGCGTAAGAACGGGGTTGTCAAACTGATGCCGTCGCTGGTCATCCCCGACGAGATTCTCTTCGAAGGGCTGGGTGTCATCCGCAATGCCGTAGCCGAGGTCCTCGGCCGGTGAATTTCCCTTGCAGACTCAGGCTGGCACAAAGAAAAGGTGCTGGCCCGGAAAGAGGGAGAGGATCCGTGGCCAGCACCTTGAGCTTTGACAGAAAGGGAAATTCTCGCCAGGTGACCACCTCCTCGATGTATCTGAGTATCAGTCTGCAAGGGTGAATCACAGACTGTTCTAAGAAACGCCGAAGCTGGAAAATAGCCCCTCTGTAGGACAGCGAGTTCTGGAAGGCTCACTGATTAGAGTCCACGTAGTCGGGGTACTTGCCGTCCATCCAGGACAGCGCCGAGACGATGGTGTCAATGGCGTACTTGATATGCAAGTCGAGTTGCTCGTCGGTGAGGCCGTAGCTGTAGTCCATCGAAAAATCCGCCAGAACTGCTATGACGCCTTCGCGCTCGCGCACGCTCAGCATGGGCCACAGGTGTTCGGCGTTCCACTCGTTGGCGTGCAGGGCCGCCTGGGTGAACTCTGTCGACGGCACACCCCGGCTCCACACGGCATGGGCAAAGAGGATCTCACGGTTCTTGCCCCGGAACGAGAAGACGAACCAAAATCCGTCCCACCAGCCGCCGATGTCACCGTCGTCGGACACCTCATAATGCCAGTTGTGAGAATCCAGGCAGGCGGACACGCGACCTGTGCTCAATGGTGCCAGGTCGGAGTTAGTGTTCGAGCCCGGCTTGGTGAAGTAACCCATCAGTCATCCTTGTCTTCCCACGACGTGATGTTATCACTGACCTCATGGGCGCGACCGGCCGACCTCAGATAGGTGGCGTAATCTCCGGAAGCCAAGGTGCTGAACCGCCGGTTGCGGCGTCCGGAGGAGATGAAGCCCTGGACAGCCATGGCGAAATTGGTATCCGCGCTGATGTCACTGAGTTGGGCGGCCACGTTGCCAGCCAGCCACCACGCGTGCGCAGCGTCTTCAGTACGTCCCAGGATGGAAAAGCGCGACGCGGATTCTTCGGCCATTTTCAACGCTGACTCTTTGTCCTTGGTGTCTCCCCAGGTGGCCATGACCCGGGCGACGGCATCCCTCAACAAGGCCCGGGACAAGACATAACGCCTCAACAGAGGTGAACTGATCAAGCTGGCCTCGAAGATGGCGGGCAGGATCTCCTCCATCTTCTCCACACCGGGAGGCCTCGCGGGGGTCGGATAATCGACCAGGGCCAGGCGTACGAACGTGTCGTAGTCGTCCTGGCGGACCATCGGCGCCCAGGCAACGAACATCGGCGTGATGTCTTCCAGAATCACTCCCGACGAGTGCAGCAAGGCCTGAGCTTCGATATAGTCGTGGGTCGCTTCTGTGAACTGTCCGATCTCCTGGCAGTTGCGAGCAGCCTCAGCCCAGCACCATCCCGCACGGTCCAGCCATCCATCAGCCTGGGCCTCGTCAGCCGCCAAATGGAACAATGTTGCGGCTTGAGTATGGTCTCCGGCTTGAAACGCTTGTTCCGCCTGGACGCGCAGTGTGTTGACGGGTTCCTCGACGCTCTGCGCGGACGCGACAGGCTCGTCAGCAGAAACCGGGACAACCTCTTTGGTGATGAACGCCAAGGGCCGGGCAGTGGACTGGGTCGCCAGGGCCTCGGCCAGTCGGCCGGCTTGGACGCTTGTGCCGTGACGGCGGTCGAAGGTTTCGGTCAGGGTTGAGGCCTGAGCTTTCACATCGGTTGCCAGATCGGCCACCGTCGGTTGGGGTTCACCCGCCTTGACCGGTTGAGCCCCATGACCGCGGGCGACCAGACAGGTGGTTCCGGCCACGAGGTGCCGCAAGGTCTCCAGCCGGGCGTAGGGGCTGGCTGTCGCCATGCCTTCGACGATCTTGTCCACCAGGTCGAGGGCCTGGGCGACCACGTCACCGCGGGCGAAGACTTCGAACAGCCGGGCGTACGCGACCAAGACGCTGAGCGAGGTCGCCGCCTTCATCTCGGCCACGGTGTGGGGCAGGATCGCCTCCGCCTCCTCCAATCGGCCCATCTGCACGTAACACCAGGTCAGCATGGACAGCATGGAAGCGGGTTCACGCGAACAGGTCAGCTCCGAAGCGACCGCGGCCTCGATGATCGCCGCCGCCCCTTCCAGGTCCCCGATCTGAATCAGATAGTCGGCGTGATGCTCCTGATGGCAGGCAGGACAAGAGTCCTCGTCGTCGACCGGCATGGTCAGCCAGGTGGTGAAGGTCTTCTCCAGTTGCGGACCTCCCCTGAGCAGCTCCCACTCCAACCGGCAGGACCAAACCCGTTCCATACCCCTGTTGGCAAGGGAAAACCTTCGCTCCATATCGTGGAGAGTACGTTCCACCCGTTCCACCGGCACATCGGGATTGCGGCACAGGTCGTTGACGATCCACCCAAACTCCCAGAACAAGATGTTTTGGTCACCGACGTCAAAGTGCTCGGGATGGACATCCCACCAGCGCAGCAGCTTGATGAAGGGAATCACAGCCTTGTCGGACTCCCCCGACCATGTGAGCGCTTCCACCAGGGACTCCAGAGCGTACGCCCGGACTTCGTCGGGACCCTCGGCTTCGATCAGGCGGACCTGGCGCGCAGCCGCCTCGGCGCGGGAGCGCCCGAAGGGCATGGAACGCACCCGTCCGATGGCGATGGTCGCCTCAGGAACCGACCTGCCCATCACCACCTCCATTCGACGGCAACCCCCACCTCAAGAATGTCTCCAGGGAGTCGTTCATCATCTCGGCTTCCCGGGAGTGCAACGGCTCGCCTGACAGCAGGACGGCGGAGACGTACATCGACTGCAACCCAGCTTTGAAGAAGGCCGTGCTGGGATCGAGGGAAAGCCAGCGGCGCACCGTCGGATTGGTGTCGTTGAAGATGATTTGGCGGGAGCGCTCATTGGGCACGGCGAATTCCTCCAGGACTTCGCTCCACACGTCGTCCTCGTCGATCAACTCCTGCGAGCCGTGCGGGCCAGTGCCTCCATTGGAATCCTGCAAGATCATGGCCGGCAAACCTTCCGGCTCGAAGCAGCGGACGACCGGTTGAATGTCCAAGGGTTCGAGCATTTCGGAGGCGGCCGCCACCTGCTGGAAGATCTCCAGTTCGCGGACCGGCTCAACCTCGTTCAGCGCCTGGGAAATGTCGCCGGACGACAGGGGGCGCACCTTCCATTGCGGTCGGGTGGCCAGTTTCACCATGAGGTCGGCATCGTAGACGTACCCGGCGTTGACAAGCAGAATCCCTTGGGCCCGGGCCACTGCGCCGACGCGGCGGTACTCCTCCAAGGATTCGGTATAGATGACCTCGCCCTGTTTGTCGGTCACTTCGCGCAGGGTGTGGATTCCCTCAGTCGTCTCGAAGGGCAACACTTCTGCGGCCAGGTCGAGGACGATATCGTCGGTCAGGGACAGGGAACGCAGAGCCAGGTGATGGGTGTGGACGAATTCCTTGGCGAGCGGGGACTGGGAACTCAAGGTGTCCACGACCCAGGCGCGCAACTGGTCGGCCAGGGCTTCCTGGGTGGCCAGCAGTGCGTCGTCGCTGTACAACTGCTCGCGCGAGGCCGTCGGGGCCAGTCCGGTGGCATTGATGGCACACCTGACGAAGAAGGCCCACTCAGGCACGAGTCCCGTGACGCGATTACCCAAGAGCATCTGCTTCAGATAAACACGGTGATAGCCGCCAGACCCGGGAGGCACGGCGTCGGGAATGACGAAAGCCACACCGGTCAGGCCTGTCACAGGCACGCTTAAGTTGATCGTCGCCATCGGAGTGAAACCCATGGTGGCCTCGCAGAAACGCGCCAGGCCCTCGCGCCGGGCCAGGCTGTGAGCGTACGGCTTGTCCCACGGCAGTTCGGGCTCCGAGATGCGCCGCCACACGTACGGCTGCGGCGACCCGGATGGATCCTCGGCTGGCTGATCCCCAGCGGATTCCGCACATGGCTGCGGGGCATCCGTGCCACTCAGCGGGACCTCGACCAGGACCTCCACCGGCAGCAAGGACCCGAACTCGGTCGCGAGAGAAACGACTGTATCAATCTGCATCCAATGTTCCATGCCGCGCCTGGGCAGAATCCGGACCACCGAACCCACCGGATCGTCCGCGGAGCGCTCCACCTCGCTCAGGTCGTAGTGCCCGTCGTCGTGTCCGGTCCACTTGACCGCGGGAGCGTCCAGGTCTCTCGCCGAGCGTGAGACCAACTCGATCGTGTCGGCGACCATGAATCCCGAGAGCAGCCCGATGCCGAACTGCCCGAGGAATTCTTCGCGGCCCACGCCAAGATCCAGATCACGCTTCGATGAGCGCCCGACCGTGGCCAGCAACTCCCGGGCTTCGGCGGATGTCAGCCCGATTCCGGTATCGAGGACTTCCAGTCCGTGACCGCCCCAGGACCGAATCCTGATCTGACCCATATGATCTGGTTCCAGGTCGCGGCGCGCCGTGATCGCGTCGACGCCGTTCTGCAACAGCTCACGCAGATAAACATTCGGCCCCGAATAAAGATGGCGCGCCAGCAGATCCACGATCCCGCGCAGGTCTACTTGAAACGTCGAACCCTTCTCATCCATCACTTATCCTCACCCGGTACGTTGTTCGTCAATTCGGCCAGCCAAGCCTGCGCGCTCACATCCGAAGGCATCTTATATCCCCCACGTGGACTGAGTGAACCCCCCAAGCTCACTTGCGGACCGTCTGGCATGGCTGAGCGCTTGTACTGATACGTGAAGAACCGTCTCAAGAAGAACGCCAACCATTTTCTGATCGTGGCCAGATCATAGCTCACCTTGAGATCGTCAGTCCAGGATGACGGCCATTGACCTTTGTTGGCATCGTGGAACCCATGCCAGGCCAGATAGGCGATCCGGCTGGGCGCCTCACCCAAGCGCAGGAAATGGTAGAGGAAGAAATCGTGCAGGGCATAGGGCCCAATCGTCGATTCCGTTGATTGCATCGCCGCGTCATCGCTAGCCGGTACGAGTTCGGGGGATATCTCCTGGTCGACGATGGTGGTGAGAACGCGGCTGGTGGTCTCGTCGAACAACCCCTCGCCGATCACCCACCGGATCAGGAATTGGATCAGTGTCTTGGGCAGCCCGGCATTGACCCCGTAATGACTGATGTGGTCCCCCACGCCGTAGGTGCACCAGCCCAGGGCCGACTCCGACAGGTCGCCGGTCCCGATGACCATGCCGCCGCGTTGGTTGGCCAAGCGGAAGAGATAGTCGGCCCGCAGTCCGGCCTGGACGTTTTCGAAAGTGATGTCGTAGACCGGTTTCCCGTCGGCGACGGGATGGCCGAGGTCGGCCAGCATCTGGTTGGCCGCAGGCCTGATGTCCACTGTCTCGTAAGTGGTTCCCAAGGCCTGCATGAGGGCCAACGCGGAATTCTTGGTGCGATCCGAGGTGGCGAACCCCGGCATGGTGAAAGCGAGAATGTCACTGCGTGGCCGACCCAGGAGATCCATGGCTTTGGCAGACACGATCAAGGCTTGGGTGGAGTCCAATCCTCCCGACACCCCGATCACGGGCTTCGGGTTTCCAGTGGATGACAGCCGCTGGACCAGGGCATTGACCTGGATGTCGTACGCCTCCTGGCACTCCTGGGCCAAGCGGTGTGGATCGGACGGGATGAACGGGAACCGGTCCACCTCGCGCAACAAGCCGATGTCACCGGCGGGAAGGTCGCAGGTGGTGACGACCAGGCGAGTCTGGGAGCCTGGGCTCTGGTTGGCCGGATCGCTTGGCACGACGGTGCCGAGATGCGTGGAACCGTGCTGCCCACGGTGTGCCCGTTCCCGGGCCAGGCGTCTGAGATCGATGTCGGCCACAGTGCCCGCCGCAGCGGCCGGAAAACGTTCAGACTGCCCGAGCAGATCGCCGCATTCATAGATGAAGGTCTGGCCGTCCCAACTCTGATCGGTGGAGGACTCCCCCGGTCCCGCACCGGCCCACAAGTACGCACAGGCATATCGCGCCGATGCCGCTTCAGCCATCATCAGCCGTCGCCCAGCCTGACCGATGGCAGCAGGCGAGGCTGCCAGGTTGGCCACCACACTCGCACCCGCCAAGACTGCCTCTGAGGCGAGAGGGACGGCCGCCCACATGTCTTCCCCGAATCCCGCGTGCACGATCAGCCCAGGCCTGGGCTGGAAGAGTTGGCCAGGGTCCATATGACTGCCGTGCTCGCCGATCCACACCAGGTCGTCGCCGAAGTCCTCGCCGGGGGCAAACCAGCGCCTCTCATCACTCGCCCAGCTTGCGAGGTGCACTTTGGGGACCACACCCAGGACATCCCCCCGGTGGATGACCACAGCACAGTTGTAGACCCGGTCGCGGTGACGTACTGGCGCACCCACGATGACAAGGGACATCACATGTGCGGACGCGGACATGATCTCCTGAACGGCGTTCTGCACGGCATCGAGCAAGACCTGCTGGGTGAACAGATCGCCGCACGAATACCCAGTGACGCACAGTTCGGGATAGACGGTTACAGCCACGCCCTGCCGGTCCAGCCACGCCATATCCTCGATGATGGCGCGGGCGTTCTGGTCAGGCTGGGCGAGACGAATCGGCAACACTCTAGCTGCCACCCTCGCGAATCCCTGCGCGTACGAACTGGTGAACTCCATACATTCAAGTGTCTCACGCGATCAAGGGTCGGTCTCTTGTCGTACACGAAGAAAGTACTGAAACCCGAAACCGCGCAGCGCCTACCTGGGTAGCAAAATGTCGGGGTCGTCCAACGTGGACAGGATGTCTTCGTACATGTCGTACATGCACTGGTCCTCGACGACGATGGACAAACGGTCGCGCACTTTCTTTTGCGGAGTCAACGAGGTGAAAGCCGCCAACAGCGCTTGCCTGGTGAGATTGATCGCATCCTCGTCATCGTCGCTGAAGACCTCGATGTGCCCGCCGATGATCGACGTGTTCTCGTCGGAGGCATCAAACAAGATCACTTCAGCATCTGCCTCCACCCGGTCGAGGACCGACTCCGCAGTTTCAGTCAGCATGTCCAGCCACTCGTCCATCGCCATGGTGTCCGGTCGATGCAGGTCGATCCCGTCCAAGGGCAACTCCGCCACCAGATGGACCGAATCGTCATCGTGGGAATCATCCATGCCGGAGTAGGCCGCCCCCACCATGCCAGCGGCGCCTTCAGCCGTGAAGGACTCGACCCACGAGGCCAGGACGGACACCATCTTCTTCGGCGAATCAGCCTTCTTGACCGGGATCAGGGCCAGGACGATTTCACCGCGAACCATCCACACCGTTCCAGCTTCGGTGTCCATCGCCAGGGCGAAGATCGGGGGAAGGTTCCCCTCGGAGTCGGCGAGGGTCAGACGGCGTACGTCCAGGACGGCCGGAAATCCGGTCTCAGGGGCATCGGCGTCGCCTCCGCCTCCGTTGAGGAACTGCTCCAGCTTGATCGCGGCTGTCAGTGCCTCGGCAAGTTCGGTCTCGGCGGGCACGATGGTGAAGGCGCCCGCCGTGATGGCATCAGATTGCGACATGTCTACCCCCTTGGAGGACGATGGGTCGGTGATATGTGTTCATCCAGGCCTGGATGAGACGAAAGGTGGATCTGAGGAATCAGCGGTACGTGGGCTGTCCGTAGCCCTGCGGAGGCTGGCCCTGAGGCGGCTGGCCGGGCTGACCCGATGGTGGTGCGTACGGCTGCTGAGCAGGGGCTGCTGGAGCGGCTGCCGCAGGCTGTCCCTTCGCCTGGGCGACGGATTGCGGAGTCCCGCCATCCTCCTCGGACGCGATGGGATGGACGACGACGGCGGTGCCATAGGCGCACACCTCGGAGAAGGACTGGCCGATGTCACCGGTGTCGAAGCGCATGCCGACGACGGCGTTTCCGCCCCGCTGAGCACACTGCTCCCACATCCGCTGCATCACCTGGTTGCGGGAATCGTACACAAGATTCGTATATTCGGTAATCTCGCCGCCGCCAATGGATTTGAAACCGGCAATGAAATTGGCACCAATATTGGCGCTTCGTACGGTCATCCCCATCACCTCGCCGAGAACGGCGTCGACTTTATAACCAGGGATATCAAATGTGGTCACAATCAGCATGGGATCATACTAGCGCCCCGCACTGACATCTCGACCACATATCCCCATCTCAATAAGATTGAGTCTCCTTGACTCAACTTTTATACTTGAGTGTGCTAGACTCAACTTTGTGAATGAGATCACAGCAACTCGGTCCCGCCGAGACACGACGGGTCACAAAGAAAAGGAGAGCAGGAC
>WREX01000048.1 GCA_009779115.1 Propionibacteriaceae bacterium | reverse complement strand
GACGGTGTCTCCGGGGTCGGGGAGTGGGAATGGGTCGGTGATGGTGTCGTTGTCAGCGAACACATCGACCCTGACGCGTTCGGCGGTCCTGACGTTCACCACGCAGTCGTCGTCGGGTTCACAAGTGACGAAGATGGTGACGGTGACCCAGACTGGTGTCACACCGGCGAGTGATGATTGCGGGTCGTCGACGGTGTCGTATTGTTCGTGGTCGTCGTTGTCGTCTGCGGTGTCGGGTTCGATCCAGACCAGTGGTGACAAGGATTGGTTCCGGTTCACGGCCCCGTCGTCGGGCACGTGGGTATTCACTGCGTCCAAGCCAGCGTCTGGGGGTTTGTCGGATTCGATTGGGACCTTGTATGCGGCGAATGGGTCGACTGTGGTGGCTACTGATGATGATTCGGGCGGTAATTTCCAGTTCAAGGTTCAGGCAGTGTTGACGGCGGGTCAGGTGTATTTCTTGGAGGTGAAGGGCTATGTGACCTCAGTGGGGAACTACACGGTCACGGCTACCCGCCTAGCTTGACCCTCATGACCGTGGGGGGTGTCGCTCGCCTGGCTGACCATGGTGACCGTCACACCACCCGCACAGTCTCCTGTGATGACACACGATTTTTCGGTGACTAATCGGTACTCCCAACAAGATGATGAGCAGAAGGTGATGTCGTGGCGACAGGGACGAGTCTTGCGTACCCCTATGGCGAGGCTATGGCCCTGCCGCCGACCAAGACCCCGTAATCCCTGATGTTCTCTTGTCTGGTTGGCCGATCCGTGGCAACGGCCCTCACGCCGGTCACACAGTCACCGGACCCACACCGGTCCCCCTCTTTCCCGGGGGACCGGTGTTTTCATGCCGTGAAGGCGTACGATCACCCGATATTAAATTGTGACAACTATTTATATTGCATCTGAATGAGATCGTTGATCCAGGACGGGCATTGGCCGGCGTACTGGTCCGGGAAACCTGAGGCCCGTCATCGGTGTGCGTACCAGATCGCCCAAGGAGAATCCTGCCCGATTCAGCGTGTGATCTGCTGTCATCTTCCGCAAGAAGTCCCTTGTGCCAGCGCAAGCGGCGTACCTGGGCGTCTGATTGTTTGATCGTGAACTGTCTCGTTTTGTCGTCATGGTGACATCTCGTGCTATTCAGGTGCTAGATTGCCAACAATGATGCGGTTCGTGTGCAATCTTTGTCGTACTTTCTGAAGCTTGGTGGTTGATGAAAACCATGGTGACCGGGGACTAGTCCGATGAAAATTGTGACAATGGTTCATCACTGAATGTGATGATCGCGTGCTCCCGCACAGGGGCCACCATCAGACATGGGTGCACGAGGGGTTGCGCAGCACAGCCAACCGCCCGCTGCTGACAATATTGGGGGGAAACCATGAAGAAATCGATCGTTGTGTCTGCCGTTGTGGGAATGGTTGTCATGATGCTGCAAGGAATCGTGATGCTGCTGCCGGTGATGGCGCCGACGGCCGAGGCCGATGACGCACTTGTCCCGGGGGGTGTTCTGCCTTCTGCTCAGTTCAACTTCGCCCCTGCGATTCCTGGCCCGGTGTCGGCGCCCCCTCCTGCTTCTTTCGACTTGCGTCAATGGGCAGTGCCAGTCGCTTATCAGGGCTCAGTCGGTTCCTGCGCGTCGTGGACAGTCGGGTATGCCCTGATGGGGTGGTATGCCAAGCATGCCGGCATCAGTGCCCAGGCTTTTGCCCCGATGTATGTCTATTCACAGGTCAACGGTGGGGCGGATGCCGGGTCCAGCATGTTTGATGTGCTGGGGATTGGCACGGTCCAGGGTGTCGACACCCAGGATGACTACATGCCTCAGGGAAACTACGACTGGCAGACCAAGCCAACCGACGCCCAACGGACCAATGCGGCTAACTACAAATTCGCTGGCTATAACACATTGTTCGCCCAGGGCTTCGCGGGTGGCGCGTATGATGCGCAAGCCTTGATCGAATCCTCAATCTCCAACTCGACGCCAGTCGCCATCGTCCTTCATGCGCGACAAGGATTTATGGACATGGGCTATCAGAAAGATCTCAGTGTTGCCGATACTGACACAACGAGCACCATGCTTGGTGACCACGGCATGCTTGCCCTGGGGTACGACGCCAGCGGTTTGATCGTCCAAAATTCATTCGGGGCTTCCTGGGGCGCCAATGGGTATACCCGGTTGTCATGGGCTGTCGTCCAACAAGATGTCGTGGAGGCCTGGGTGGCCACAGGCTTCCTGCACCAACAGTCGTCGCCTGTGGTGAAGGTGGCCAACGCGTCGGGGATGGCGGAAACAACGTGGACTCCTGGTGCCCAGGGTGCGTCGACAGGCTTTTTCGCAGCGTCGAACACCTCCTGGCAGGTCAGTGCCCCGTCGTGGGTGACGGTGACTCGTCCTTCCGGATTCGGCATGATCACTGATTCCGTGGGGTGGAATCAACCGCCCATCACCATGCAAGTCGGGGCCAACACGACCGGTTCAACCAGGACCGGGGACGTCACCATCACGACGACAGCGGGCAGTCCCGCTGGATCTGCCAGGCTGACCGTCAGTCAGCCGCCAACGTCGAATTCGTCGATCACTCCATCGTTGTCGTTGTCGCAGACATCGTGGCCTGTGCCATTGGACGGAGGATCGATGCCTGTGACCGTGACCTCGAACACATCGTGGTCGGCGTCATCGAGCGACTCGTGGGTGGGGATCACTCCAGACACAGGTGGTGAGGGGGGGTCGGTGACCCTGGTCGCCAAGGCCAATTCAACCATGTCGCCCCGGTCGGCCACGGTGATGTTCTTGACCACGACGGGGTCATCGGTGGCGACACAGTCAGTGAGGGTGACCCAGCCCGGCGTGACAGCGGAGTTGACCTTGTCCCAAACGCAGTGGACTGCGGCAGATTCCGGTGACCTGCTGGTGACGAGGGCGATGTCGAACACATCGTGGTCGGTGTCATCGGACCAGCCGTGGGTGACGATCGCCACGTCGAGTGGGCAACTGTCCTCGACAACCTGTAATTTGAACGGACAAATCACGTTGGTGGCCGATCCGAATCCGAGTCTGAACACCCGGACGGCAACGGTGACCTATCGGACAAACTCTGGGTCTGACAGCGCGATTCAGAAGCTGACGGTGACTCAGGTGGGGTCGCCATGGATGACTGGCCCGTCGTCCAACCAGTTCATACAGGTGGCTGCGTCTGGTGGGTCAGTCCAGGCGTCTTTGTCATCGAATGCTCCGTGGACGGTGGAGTCGGATTCACCATGGTTGTCCGTGTCCCCGAAGACTGGCACCGGGGATGGGACGGTGACGTTGACTGCGTCACCCTATCAGGATGTGCCCCTGCGGACTGCGTACGTGACCTTCACATCCACGTCTGGAACTCCGGTCGCCACGCTGAAGGCGGCGGTCTTCCAGGATGGAGTGGCACCGATCTTGACACTGTCGCAGTCGTCTTGGTCGGCGCTCGCAACACAGGATTCGACATCGGTGACGTTGACAAGCAATGCCGCGTGGATGGCGTCCTCGGACGTTTCGTGGCTGCACGCGACCCCAAGCATGAGTAGTGGTACGAATGAGGTGTCGGTGTCCGTGCAGGAGAACACGACCTCGCAGGTTCGTACGGGGACACTGAGGTTCTACACGACGGCGTCAGGAGCTGCCAACGTGGCTCAGACGATCACTGTCACTCAAGCGGCATCGGGGACACCTGTGCAAACTCCGTCGTCGTCGACTACTACTGCGATCTATTGGACCACTATTCCGTCGTCGTCGACCACACCGTCGTCGTCGACTTCCACGACGTATTGGACCACTATTCCGTCGTCGTCACCAACTCCGTCGTCGATTACTACTGCGCCGTCGTCACCAACCAGTGCGCCTTCGTCACCAACCAGTGCGCCTTCGTCAACGATCACTCTGCCGTCGTCGCCCACGTCTTCGTCCACCCCGATAGCATCTTCGTCGGCCACGCCTTCGTCGGCCACGACAGCGCCCGCGTCGACTGCTCCTTCGTCGACGTCGACTACTCCTTCGTCGACCACGGCTGCCTCGCGGTTGTCGGTGTCGCCGTGGTTGGTGTCGGTGTCTGCTGAGGGTGGGCCGCAGCAGATATCGGTGTCGTCGGACACGTCGTGGACTGCGGTGTCGAGCGTGGCATGGGCGGCGCCGTCTGTGTGGTCGAGTTCTGGGAACCGTACGTTGTCATTGTCGGTGTTGCCGAACACGTCAGCTGTTGCTCGGTCGGCGATGGTGACGTTCTCGACGGTCTCGGTGTCTCCGCCGGTGATTGTGATCGTACAGGTGACGCAGGCTGGGGTGTCGTCGGCTGCGACGGCAACCCCATCGTCGTCGACAACTGCTGCGACGTATTGGACCACGATACCGTCGTCGTCGACTACCACACCGTCATCGTCGTCGACTACGGCGTCGTATTGGACCACCATGCCGTCGTCGTCAACCACGACTTCGTCGTCAACACCAACTGTTTCGTTGTCAACAGGAACCACGTCCGCGACGACATCGCAACCCTCGTCATCCACCGCTCCGTCGTCACTGTCAGGTACGCCGTCGTTGTCTGTGTCGAAGTCGTCCTGGCAGCCGACGGTGGCTGGTGGGTCGATCACGGTGCAGGTGTCGTCGGATACGTCGTGGTCGGTGTCGTCGAGTGCGTCGTGGGTGGCGTCGATGACGGCGTCGGGTACGGGTGATGCGTCGGTGCAGGTGCTGGCATGGGCGAACACGTCCAGTGTTGCGCGGTCGGCAACGGTGACATTCTCCACGACATCGGGGTCTCCCGGGGTGACGCGGACAGTGGTGGTGACCCAGCCGGGCGTCTCATCCATGACGACAGTTTCGTCATCACCGACAGTGCAGTCGTCCTCCACTGCTGCGTCCTCCACTGCTGCGTCGTCAGCGGCCGCGGGCCCGTCGTTGTCGGTGTCGAAGTCGTCGTGGCAGCCGACGGTGGCTGGTGGGTCGATAACGGTGCAGGTGTCGTCGGATACGTCGTGGTCGGTGTCGTCGAGTGCGTCGTGGGTGGCGTCGATGACGGCGTCGGGTACGGGTGATGGGTCGGTGCAGGTGCTGGCGTGGGCGAACACGTCCAGTGTTGCACGGTCGGCAACGGTGACATTCTCGACGACGTCGGGGTCTCCGGGGGTGACGCGGACGGTGGTGGTGACCCAGCCGGGCGTCTCATCTATGACGACGGCTCCGTCGTCCTCGACGGTTCCGCCGTCGTTGTCTGTGTCGAAGTCGTCGTGGCAGCCGACGGTGGCTGGTGGGTCGATCACAGTGCAGGTGTCGTCGGATGTGTCGTGGTCGGTGTCGTCGAGTGCGTCGTGGGTGGCGTCGATGACGGCGTCGGGTACGGGTGATGCGTCGGTGCAGGTGTTGGCGTGGGCGAACACGTCTAGTGTTGCACGGTCGGCGACGGTGACGTTCTCCACGACATCGGGGTCTCCCGGGGTGACGCGGACGATGCTAGTGACCCAACCGGGTTCTCCGGCCGGGGTGTCATTGTCTGTGTCGCAGCCTTCATGGATTGCTCTAGCTTCAGGTGGGTCGATGACGGTGCAGGTGATGTCGAACACGTCATGGTCGGTGTCGTCGATGATGCTGGGGTCGGCGTGGTTGTCAGTGTCTCCTGCGTCGGGTGTTGGCAATGGGCAGGTGACCTTGTCTGCTCAACCGAATACCACCACGGCTGCTCGGACGGCGACGGTGACATTGACCGCGGCCTCGTCAGGTGTGGGAGTGATGCAGATGATCTCGGTGTCGCAAGCGGCTGCCCAGTCGCAGGTTGTTGCCGTGTCGTCGGGTGATGATTGTGGGTCGTCGACAGTGTCGTACTGTTCGTGGACATCAGTGGATTCCCCGGTGTCGGGTTCGATTGAGACTCCCGGTGATAAGGATTGGTTCCGGTTCACTGTTCCGTCGTCGGGCACCTGGACGTTCACCGCGTCGAGGCCGGCGACAGGTGGGTTGTCGGATTCGATTGGTACGGTGTACCTCGCGGATGGGACGACCGTGGTTGCGACCGATGATGATTCTGCGGGGAGTCTCCAGTTCAAGATTCAGGCTGTGCTGACTGCTGGTCAGGTCTATTTCTTGGAGGTGAAGGGCTATTCGGCTGGTTGGGGCAAGTACACCGTCACCGCCACCCGCATTGCTTAGCCCGGATGCACTGATCGTCGGCACAGTGTCGCTCGCGACGCCAGCAATCGGTGACGGGTTAATACCCGGATGCACCGATTCATGGCTGCTGCGCGACCCTGTGGAGGCACGCTGGCTCGTCGGTCGGCGCTCAACTTCACGTCCAGTCTGCCTTCACGCCACCCGCCGACCCATCGCACCCCCACAGTGTCGCTCGCGACGCCAGCAATCGGTGCATCCGGGTATACGACCGTACCATTCCATGTCCCGACATCCTCATACCCTTTCTTGACATCTACGCGTACCCAAGTACAATGATACGCATAGTACATGGACTGAATGAATACATGAGTACCTGGTGGCTGTCGCCTGCGCCGAGCGGGTCTTCACCGCTGACCGGGCACTAAGAATTCTCAGCGGTACGATCTCAGGCTCAAAAACCTGGGATGTCATCCAGGAAAGGACGAACAGTGCTTGACTCCGCACCCGCACCCGCACCCCTTGCCATCGAGGTACGCGGCTTGAAGAAAACCTTCCCCGTACGAACCCGCGGCGCCGTGCCCAAACCCGGACCCTCCGACTCTCAGGCAGGTGCGAACCCTGCCTCACCACCAGAGCGATCCCCGTCTATTCCCGCGCAGCAGTCGCGTCGCAGCGCCACCGTGGAAGCCGTGAGCGGCATCGACCTGGATGTGCCCCATGGCCAGGTCTTCGCCTTCCTCGGCCCCAACGGCGCGGGCAAAACCACCACCTTGCGAATCCTGACAACCCTCCTCCCCGCGACCAGTGGGACGGCCAAAGTGGCAGGCTACGACGTCTCCACCCAACAGGACCAGGTCCGCCGGCACATCGGGTACGTCGGCCAACTCGGCGGCACCGACCTCGACCATGCCACCGGCCGGGAGAACCTCGTTCTGGCAGCCAGGTTGTACGGCTTAAGAAAGCCCGAGGCTCTATCCCGGGCTGCCGAACTGCTGGAGGGATTCGACCTGACTGCCTTGGCAGACCAGGAGACAAGCACCTACTCCGGCGGCCAGCGACGGCGCCTCGACGTCGCTCTCGGCATGGTCGGGCAGCCGTCGGTCCTCTTCCTGGATGAGCCCAGCACCGGCCTCGACCCCCAGAACAGGATGAATCTGTGGGATCAGGTCCGTCGTCTGCGGGCCCAGGGTACCACCGTCTTCCTCACCACCCACTACCTCGACGAGGCGGACGCGCTGGCGGACGATGTGGCCATCATGGACCACGGCCAGATCATCGCCCGCGGCACACCGGCCCAACTCAAGGCGCGTACAGGCTCCGCCACCCTGGACGATGTCTTCCTCACCCTCACCGGTCGTGCCCTGCGCGACACCGACGTTCAGGAGGTCCGTTCATGACAACGCCAGATCCCATCCACACCAGCGGGACCGGTACGACCCTCCCGCTCGTCGGCGCCAACCGGTCATCGATCGGTTCTGAGCCCACCGGAAGCGCTTTCACTCCCCTCCAAGCCCGACCCGACCACCACCCCAGCATCTTCACCGAAGCCTTCCTGCTGACCCAGCGTCGCGCCAAAGAACTATTGCGCGAACCCCAGTGGATCGCCTCCGGCCTGGCCACCCCGATTCTGTACCTCGTCCTGTTCGCGCCCTTACTGACCAACATCCCGACCGCCCTGTTCGGCGGATTGTCGGTGGTGCAGATGTTCGTACCCGGCATGCTCGTCCTGTTCGCCTTCGGCTCGGGCCAAGGCATCGGCTGGACCGTCATCCACGAACTCGACACCGGTGTCATCGAACGTTTCCGAGTCACACCAGTACGCCGGGTCTCCTTGTTGCTCGGCTCCGTCATCAGAGACGGGTTATTTTTCATTGTCTGCGCCTTGGTCGTCTGCCTGGTCGCGCTTCCCTTCGGCTTCGTCATCCATCCAGGCGGCTTGGCCCTCACCCTGCTCCTCCTAGCGGTCCTGACAGGTACTGTCTCGGCCACCTCAGCCGCCATCGGCCTGGCCCTGAAAAACATCGGTGCCCTGGCCGCGAGCATCATGGGCATGCAGTTGCCGCTCACCCTGCTGGCCGGGGCTCTGCTCCCGATCTCGATGGGCCCCACCTGGCTCCAAGTCCTGGCCCATTTCAACCCCTTCTATTACGCGGTCGAGGCGGCCCGCGACCTGGCCTCCGGCCACATCCTCACCGTCAGTGTCGGTCTCGGCTTCCTCGTCGTGTTCGCCGTCTTCGCCATCACCTTGACCTGGGCCTCCCGCGTCTTCCAGAAAGCAGTCGCGTGATCCCGTGGCACTGAGTGGACAACGGCAGCGAAAGGGGCAGAATAACCTCATGAACGAATCACCCCTCACCGATGTCGATCATTTGGCCAGTTTGGTCTCAGGAGGCGGCCCGCGCACCTTGGAGGTGCGCTCCCCGCTGGACGGTTCTCTGCTGGGCAGTGTCCCAGTCGTGTCCCCCGATGGTGTGCGCCAGGCCGTACACGACGCCCGTACGGCCCAGGCGGCTTGGGCCGCCACACCGATGGTACGTCGCTGCGCCATCGCGTCGCGTTTCCGCGATTTGGTGCTCGACAACGTCGAACCCCTGTTGACCCTGGTCCACCGTGAGAACGGCAAGTCCCGGATCAACGCCTTCGAAGAACTGATGGACACCGCGTTGACATCCGGGTACTACTCGGTGAGCGCAGCCCGTCATCTGGCCCCGCACCGCCGCCAGGGCGCCATCCCACTGCTGACCCGTACCATTGAATTCCATCAGCCCAAGGGCGTCGTCGGGATCATTTCGCCGTGGAACTATCCGTTGACCCTGGCTGTCTCCGACGCGATCCCTGCTCTGCTGGCCGGCAACGCCGTGGTGCTCAAACCCGATTCCCAAACCCCGTTCACCGCCCTGGCTGCCCTCGACCTCCTGATCCAGGCAGGGTTGCCGCGCGGTGTGATGCAGATCGTCACCGGTCCCGGCTCCGAATTGGGCACCCCCTTGATCGACTCGGTCGACTATCTGATGTTCACCGGTTCCGGCCGTACTGGCCGAGGGGTGGCGGCCCACTGTGCCCAGCGCCTGATCGGATCTTCGATGGAACTGGGCGGCAAGAACCCCATGCTCGTCTTGGCCGACGCCGATCTGGACCGCGCCATCGAGGGCGGCGTCCAAGCCTGTTTCTCCACGACCGGGCAATTGTGTGTGAGCATCGAACGCATCTATGTTCACCAGAGTCTGTACGACCAGTTCTGCGCCCGTTTTGCCGACCGCGTATCTCGCATCCGTCTGGGCACGGAAGCGGGGTGGGAGCCCGACCTGGGGCCGCTGATCAGCCAGGACCAGATCGACAAGGTGTCCCATCACGTCGAAGATGCCCGAAGCAAGGGTGCTGCTATCTTGGCGGGTGGCCGGGCGCGCCCGGACCTCGGCCCGCTGTTCTACGAGCCGACCGTCCTGACCGGAGTGACTGAGGACATGGACCTGGCCCGCGACGAGACCTTCGGTCCCGTGGTCGCTGTCTACCCGGTCGCCAGCGACGCCGAAGCCGTCGAGCGCGCCAACGACACCGAGTACGGCCTGAACGCCAGCGTCTGGTCAGCCAGCCACCCCCACGCCTTCACCGTCGCCCGGCGCCTGCGAGCCGGCACAGTGAACATCAACGAAGGTTACGCCGCCGCCTGGGCCAGCCACGACGCTCCGATGGGCGGCATGGGAGAATCCGGCCTCGGTCGCCGCCACGGCGCCGAAGGAATCCTGAAGTACACCGAACCCCAGTCGATTGCCATCCAGCGCCTCGCCCTGATCGGCCCACCCGGCGGGGTTTCCCGCTCCGCCTACGCCCGAGTCATGATCCTCGCCGGACGAGTCCTCCACCGATCCGTGGCCCACGTGGGTTCCCTACTCAGCCGACCCTGAGCAAGGTGTCGAGAATGCTCATCTAGATCCCCCCAGATCGCAAAAGTACGATGATAGGATGAAATTGCTCGGTAGGGGATTCCTGAATCGATTTGTCGGTGTGGAGCGGCGATGACCTTGATGCCGGTGGCATGGGATCATGCCTTAGCCTGAATCCACCGATCGCTTGCGTCGCGAGCGACACTGTGGGGGTGCGATGGGTCGGCGGGTGGCGTGAGGGCAGACTGGACGTCTGTTGAGCGACGCCCGACGAGCCAGCGTGCCTCCACAGGGCCGCGGAGCAGCAATGGATCGGCGGATTCGGGCTTAGCAGCATTCTCATCGCATACGTCTGCTCGTCCATGGTCGTACGAGGAATCGGGGACGAGGTTGGAGGTATGCCTGTCCTCAAGGACCCAGGTCAGAAACGAGGCGCTGGAACAAAGGTAAGGAGTAATATCTCAATATGAAGTGGGGGCGGTACGAGGCGTTGGATCTCGCGGAAGTCGTGCACGCTGACGAGGTGATGCCGACGGCCTTCATGCATCTGTTTTTCGACGGGCGCATCAACGTTCCGCAGTTGGTTCAAGCTCTGGACAAGGTTGTCGCCGTGGTCCCCGAAATCATCTGTCGGGCTGATATCACCCACCATCTCTTCGAGCCGCTACCGTTGTCGGCCGTCGACCTGATCACCGAGACCGACCACCTGGTCAGCGCCGGTCCACTGATCAATCCGATGTCAGGCCCGCAGATTGGCATCCTCGTCGGCCATGGCTGCGACTCTGATTCGATCGGCCTCGCCTTCAGCCATGTCCTCGCCGACGGGCAAGCCGTACAAATGTTTCTTGGGTTACTGGCTGACTACTACAACGGTCTCGCCCCTGACGTGACCAACAATCGAAGCATCGCAGCGTACTTGTCCAAGGTACGTGTCGGTCCTGCCACTCCAGCCGAGGAGGCCGCAAACCGGATGCCGGGTTCCGCCTTATTGCCGTCCAGGCCTGGCGACCAACCTTACTGCCCACGGGTGGTCGTCCCCGGGCAGGTCATGGCCGGGTTGAAGGCCCGGGCCCGCCGACAAAGAATGACGCTCAACGATGTCTTCCTGGCAGGATACGTCCGCGTTCTGTGCCGACTGCAGGATGTGACCGAGATTGCGGTGCCCTGCCCCGCCGATCTGCGCCGCGTGCTGGGCGCCGAGGGGCTCACCGTGGCGAATATGACAACTGGATTTCTCTTGGGGGCAACAGTCAATCCAGGTGACACTTTCAATGACACTGTCGCCCAGGTCCATGCCGAGATGAGCCTGATGCGAGAACGAAACCGTTGTGCCGCGTCATTACAGAGACTTCACCGGTGGTGGAGAATGCTGCCGCCCCGATGGACGGCGGAGATCGTACGGCGCTCCTACTCCATCTTGCCCGTGGCGTACACCAACCTCGGTGTCATCGACGAGACCAAGTTCCGGTTCGGCCAGACCACTGCGACCTGGGGGACCGTGACCGGCACCTATCGCGCAGGTGGCTGTTTCTTGATGAGTGTGACCACGATCGGCACTGTCACGACTCTGGCCTGTGCGCTCCTCGGCGACGAGACCCTCGCCCAGGAAGGCGAGAAGGTTCTGCACCTGGTGTCCCATGAGTGCGAAGCCTGGCTCGACGAGCCCGAGACCCAACCGTCTCCAGCAGGTTCATCAGCCACTGTTGAGGCCAGCTCTGGGGAACGGTGATCTCTTCTGTCGTGTTGCTCCCGCCCAAGCTGACAAGGGCGATCCCGCCGAATGGTCCCCGGGCCGCGCAGACATGAACACAGGTCCGGCTCCCCAGGGAGTATCCACGCTGGGCCCAGTCAAACCAGAACCCCCGACGACGCGATCAGTCGTCATCCCCGTTCATCCGCGCCACAAACGCTCGTACTGATTCGGGAACCTGCCGAGGATTTTTGGTCAGAGGTGAGGCCACAGGAGTCCCCGCCCGTACTGTCACAGGGATGACGCCAGCCCAGATGGCCAGATCCTCCTCGTCCTCATCGCTGTCTCCCATGCTGGTCGCGGCGACCTTGGCACTGGCGTGGTCCAGTGGAATGGACAGTACTGCTGTGGAAGCGATCTCCTTGCGGGTGGACGTTCGTACTTCGTCCCGGCGTCCAGTAAGGATGTGGTCCATCAGCAGATCGAGTGCCAAGGGGCGTAGTTCAGCTGGTACGAGACGTGCCCGCCCGAAGGCGACAACGCTTCGATACCGGGCGCCAGTGTTGTAGGCGGACCGCCCCAGCACCAGGCCATCGTTGAAGGACACGCACACCGACACGGGAATCCCGTCCTCGCTGGAAGCGGCTGTCAGGAAGGCCCGCCCTCCCGTGGAACCGTGGACGAGCATCTGTACCCCGTTGCCGTCCCCCAGGTCGCCCAAGCCGTAATGGAAGGGGATCACCACCGGCCACCCGTCGCGGACGAAGCCGATGTGCGCCACCATGCCCTCGGCCAGGATTTTTTGAATGATACTGGGGCTCTCCGACTGTCGCTCCCGATGCCGGGAGGGGGTCAAGCTAGGTGGTGACAACGCTTCCATGTGGCCAGCCTATCTGCGCGCTACCGGGCACCTCTGTCAATCCACATTTGGTCACCTCATGAGACAACTCTCGTAACTTGATAGAAAATATTGATTCCCGTCAATTGGTGTGTTATTGTCTCCGGGTGATACGAGTTAACGGGGCTGGGTATCAAGCGTTGGATGTTGCCCAAATGGTGCACCATGATATTGTCCCAGCCGTGGCATACGCCAAGATCGATTTCGATGGGCGACTCAACATGGATCGGCTAGTCCATGCCGTCGCGAAAGCCGCAGCTGTCATTCCAGAAACCTTGTGCGGGATCGACACGCGTCGTTTCCGCTTCACATCCGTGGGTGTCGCCCCTGCAGACATTGTCGAAGAAGTCCCGTACACACCCGAGTCCTGTCCTGAGTTCGACCCAAGGTCGGGGCCGCAGGTGAAGATCTTGGTCGGTCATGGCGTGGACGGAGACACTCTGGTCGTGCAGATCAGCCACGTCTTGTCCGACGGCGCGGGCCTCTGGCAGTACGTCGGGTTGTTGTCTGCTTTCTACAACGGCAGACATCTGAATCTGTGTAACAACCGTTCCGTCAGGGCAGCTTTAGACGGGACTAAAGTCGGGCCCGCCACCCCTGCTGAGCATGACGGGGAAGACACTTCCTGGGATGGTTTTCCGATGCCCGGATCGGTGGGCGAGCGACTCTGGCTCGTGGAGACGATCCCGGCCGGGACCCTGGCAGTCCTGCACGACAAGGCCAAACAGTCCTGTGTCACTCTGAATGATGTCTTCCTCGCCGCCTATTCCCGGGTGGTCTGCCGGCTCTTGGAGACATCCAAGTCACGAGTATCTTGTCCGGTCGATCTTCGCCGCCTGTCGGAACTGGGCGACCTCACCGTGGCGAACATGACCGGCCGGTATATGGTCACCACCCGAGTTGAACCGGGCGACAGCTTCTCCACTACGGTGTCGAGGATTCACGACGAAGTCCAGGAGTTGAGAAGAAGAAACCGCCACGTCGCCCAGTTGCATCTGCTGCACTTCGCCTGGAGATTCGCGCCCAAGCGCTTGATTCAAGAGTCAGTACGAGGGGTGTACCACCTGCACCCCATCTCGTACTCGAATATGGGGGTCCTCGACCCGGCAAGCGCGACATTCGGGTCATGTCGTCCGGTGCGGGGCGCGGTCTTCGGGCCGTACATCGACACCGGTGGATTCCTCGTGGTGATCAGCACCATGCACGGGGTCGCCACTCTCGGGTCCTCGATCGTGGCCGACCCAGAACGGGCGCAGGCCGGCCAAGACATCCTCAAGATGGTGGTGGAGGAGTGCGTCGCCTGGCTTTCTGAACCCGCTGAGGGGTAGCCCAGGGGATCTGTACCCGCTGGTCCTCAGGCTTCCCAGACAGGCCACATGCACGTCTTCTTGGGATTTTGGCGTTTTGGACCAAAGGCGTACAATAATCCCTTGGTCGTCTGCGCTCTGTTGAGCCAGGGGCCTGTGACCGACGACGAAAGAGTGTATGGCAAAGAAAGAAGGCGCCCTCGAACTCGAGGGAACCGTGGTGGAAGCCCTTCCCAACGCGATGTTTCGCGTTGAGTTGAGCAACGGCCACAAGGTTCTGGCCACGATATCCGGCAAGATGAGGCAGCACTACATCAGGATCCTGCCCTCCGACCGGGTGGTCGTGGAACTATCGCCATACGACCTGACCAGGGGCCGGATCGTCTATCGGCACAAATGAGAGTCCTCACAGCCGGAGACGTCTTCGACTGGCGGGCACAAGCACGCACACACCGTGGGACGTGGGTCCCACATGACCTGAAGGAAGCAGCTCGATGAAAGTTCAGCCGAGCGTCAAGAGGATCTGTGACAAGTGCAAGGTGATCCGTCGCCATGGGCGCGTCATGGTGATCTGCGAGAATCCTCG